>JAJDAM010000930.1 GCA_029261905.1 Deltaproteobacteria bacterium | reverse complement strand
ATATCGCCCTTCGCATCATGACGAACGTACAGATTAGTCCCGAATCGGCCGGAGTCGATGCGCGGCGAGCCCGCCGATCGCGATCACGACACTCCACAGGGTCATCGATCCGATCGCTGACGAAATGCCGAATTCATCACCCACTATTCCGGTCAACCAGGGGATCGTCAGGCCGCCGATCGCGCCCGCACCCGCTGCCAATCCGGCCGCGGTGCCGCGCGATCGTGGGAACTGCTGTCCGACTGCGGAAATCATCACCGGGTAGACACAGCCAGTAGCGACACCGAAAGCTCCCAGCGTGATTTCGATGCTACCTGCTCCCAGCGCGACGCCGGCGCCGATCGTCAGCGCTCCGACCAGCCCGGCGAGGATCAATGCGGGAGCCTCGAGTCGGATCGGAAACAGCAGCGGGCCGAGCCGTCCAATCAGCAATCCAAACCAGAATGCGCTGATGGATGCCTGGCCGCGCGCCGTCGAAAGCCCCAGGCCGTCTGTGGCGTAGGGAACTGCGAAGACCGTCAGTGTGCCTTCCAGGCCCACATACGCGAATGCAACCAACGCGAAGGGAAGCAGTCGAGTCGACAGGGTCGACCGGTTCGGACTCTCATGCGGATCGGAAAGGGCGACTGCGGGTTTCGGTGCGGGGAAACGGACCGCCATCGACACGGCGGCCAGTAGCAGGTGCGCGACACCGATGACGTGGAAGCTGCGAGTCCAGTGCCAGCGCAGTGAAATGGCCGCCGCCAGGGCTGGACACAGTACGGCGCCGATCGTAGTCGCCGAGTGCATGATCGACATCGGTTTCGCAGCCCGCGCGCCGAAACGCTCGACGATGCTGGCGTTGAAGAGCGTGTCGTACGCCCCGGTCCCGACGCCGATGACGACGATCAGGAAACAGATGCCACGGAAGCCGGTCTCGGGTTGGATGGCTAGCAAGGCGAGGCCGGCAATCCCGCTGGCGGCAATGAACAGCGGGCGTCGTGGAAGGCGGTCGAACAGCGGTCCGGCACCGACGACACCGATGAAGATGCCGAAAGCCAACATTGCGGCGAGCAGACCGGTTTCAGTCAGGTCCAGACCGAAATCCTGCTCGAGGCCTGCCTGGTTGGCGCCCAAAATCACCAATACCAGGCCGAAGCAGAAGAAGACCGCGAGCCCTAGCCCGAACACCTAGGAGCCTGACGGGTCCGGCTCAGATCATTCCGAGGTCGAGACGTGCTGCCTCGCTCATCATGTCGGGCGTCCACGGCGGCTCCCAGACGAGATCGAGCTGCACGCTCGTTACGCCTTCGACCGTTCGCGCTTTCCCTTCGACTTCCGGCGGTAGCTCCTCGGCGGCTGGACACATCGGCGTCGTCAGGGTCATGCGAATTCGAGTCGCTCCATCGGCGTCGACATCGACGTCGTAGATCAGGCCCATCTCGTAGATGTTGACCGGAATCTCCGGGTCGAAAACCGTCTTCAGTTGTTCGACGATGCGCTCCTTGATCTCACCCGCATCGGCCGAGGGTGAAGTCGAGTCGGGGGTCGTAGAAGCGGCCGCCGTCGAAACGTCGCCGGTCGCTGTTGGCCCAGTCGTCATAGGTGTCGATTCGGCTTCGGGTGTCGAGTTCAGGTTCAGATCGACAGCTGCATCGATGGAGGTCGGCTCTTCGCGCTCGCTTTGCGCCGTATTCGCGGTTTCCATTCGGTCGGATACCTGATCTTCGTTCATTGCGTTTTTCCCAGTGGATTTCTTTCGGAAAAGACCTTCGATCAGCCGCATCATTCAGTGCTGACCGTCTCGCCGCTTTGGTGCATGGCTTCGCGCATCGCGTGCCACGCAAGCGTCGCGCACTTGACACGCATCGGGAATTCGCGGACACCCGAGAAGACCGAGAGTTTTCCGAGCTCGGAGGTGGCTGCTTCCTCGCGCGGATCCGACGTGACCATCGCGTGAAACCCATCGAACAGCCGTTCCGCCGCTTCGATCGGTAGGCCCTTGATCGCTTCGGTCATCAGCGAGGCCGACGCCGTCGATATCGCACACCCCGAACCCTGGAATCCGACGTCGGCGATCACTTCGTCCTTCAGCTCGAGGTACACGGTGACCTTGTCGCCACAAAGCGGATTGACGCCGGCCGCCGAACAGTTCGAACACTCGGGCTCACGAAAATTGCGCGGCTGTTTGTTGTGATCGAGGATCACCGACTGGTAGAGCTCGCGAAGTTCTGAATTCATCCGAAGATCTCCCGAACTTCCAGAAGCGCTTCGACGAGCGCATCCACGTCGCTGCGCGTGTTGTACAGCGCAAGCGAGGCGCGGACAGTGGCGGGGACATTGAAGTGTTCCATAGCCGGCATCGCACAGTGGTTGCCGGTTCGAACCGCCACTCCCTGCTGATCGAGGATCGTCCCTACGTCGTGGGGATGAACTCCTTCGAGAACGAAAGAGAGTACCGAAACCTTGTTTGGCGCGGTTCCGATCATCCGCAGCCCCGGCACCTTGCTGAGGGCATCGGTCGCGTAGTCGAGCAGTTCTGCCTCGTACCGAGCTATGGATTCGAGTCCGATCTCGGTCAGATAGTCCATCGCGGCGCCGAGCCCGGCCACTCCGGCGATATCCGGTGTGCCCGCCTCGAATCGGTGCGGGATGTCCTCGTAGGTTGTCTTCTCGAAGGTAACGGTCTTGATCATCATGCCGCCGCCTTGATAGGGAGCCATCTGCGACAGGATCGACGCGCGTCCGTACAGAACGCCGACGCCAGAAGGCCCGAAGATCTTGTGACCCGAAAATGCGTAGAAATCACAATCGAGTGCCTGAACATCGACCGGTTGGTGGGGGACCGCCTGCGCGCCGTCGACGACGACGACGGCCCCGACCGAGTGGGCGAGCCGGGAGATCTCTGCGACCGGGTTCACACTGCCGAGCGCGTTCGAGACGTGGGCGACCGCGACGATCTTCGTGCGGTCACAGAGAAGCTTCTCGAGCTCATCCATCATCAGGGCACCGCGGTCGTCGATTGGAGCGACCCGCAGCGTGGCGCCCACTTGATCGCACAGCATCTGCCAGGGCACGATGTTCGAGTGATGCTCCATCTCGGTGATGAGTACTTCATCACCCGGGCCAACATTGGCGCGCCCGTAGGACGACGCGACCAGGTTGATGGCTTCGGTGGTGTTGCGAACGAACACGATCTCGCGAGACTCGGCCGCAGCCACGAAGCGTTGCGCGGTTTCGCGAACGCGCTCGAACATGGCCGTGGCGCGCGCCGAAAGCTCGTAGACGCCCCGGTGGATGTTCGCGTATTCCTCCCGGTAGCACTTGGAGATCGCGTCGATGACCTGATTGGGTTTCTGCGAGCTTGCCGCGCTATCGAGAAAGACCAATGGCCGTTCAGAATCAGATCGTTGCAGGATCGGGAAATCCAGCCGCGCGCGTTCCGCGTCGAAGCCGACGGTGCAATCTGTCGAAGCCCGGTTGGGAGCGCTCATGCGATCTCCGAGCTCGTGACGGTGGCAAGCTTCGCTGCAACGGTTCTCTCGACGTGTGCGCGAACGAGTTCGTGTGGGATCGCCTCGCCGACTTCCGAAACGAACGCACCGATCAACAGCTGGGTTGCGCTGCGTTCGTCCAACCCACGCGATCGGAGGTAGAACAGCGCATCCTCATCGAGCCGGCCGATCGTAGAGCCGTGCGCGCACTTCACATCGTCGGCGTAGATTTCGAGTGTCGGCTTCGTGTTGACATGGGCCCGATCCGATACCAGCAGGTTCGAGTTCGATTGTTGCGCGTTCGTTTTTTGAGCGTCCTCTCGGACCCGCACGAGGCCGTTGAACACACCACGCGATCGGCCGCCGAGCACACCTTTGTAGAGTTCTCGGCTGCTGCAGTGGGGGCTCGCGTGGTCAATCACGGTCTGGTTGTCGACGTGCTGCGTGCCGCCGACCAGAAACAGCCCGTTGAGCGCACAATCTGCACCGGGTGCAGCCAATACCGAGTTCACTTCGCTGCGTGACAGGCCGGCACCGATGGCGAACAGGTGCGAGCGAAATCGGCTGTCCCTCTGCTGTTCGACGTCGACCGACGACAGATGCAGGGCACAGTCGGCTTCGTTCTGAACGCTGATCAGATCGAGCTCAGCATTGTCACCCAACTCGACCGACGTGACCGCGTTGGTGAGATAATCGCCTGCGCTGCGGACGTCTTCGACCGACGCATCCGCCGCCAAATCCGACGCATACCGCATGGAGATCACTGCATTGGCGCCGCTCGCGATGCGGATGATGTTTCGAAGGTTCGCGACGCCCGCGGCTCGAGTCGAAACGAACAAGAGTTCGATGGATTGCTCGTCGCGCGAGGAACCGATCGAAAGGAAAGCACCGTCGTGGACGAACGCGAGGTTCAGCGCGGCCAGTGGACGTGTCAGCGAATCGGCGCGAACCGACAGTGATCGCTGCACCTGGTCGGGGTCATCGCGCAATATCTCGGCCAGACTGCTCGCGGTGACGGTTTCGGGCAACGCATCCACCGAACTGAGAGAACGGGTGAATCGACCGTTCTCGAAAACCAGGCTGCAGTCCGCAGCGGGCTCGCCGAAGATCCGAACGATGTCTTCGCGCGAAAGCCCGGACTCCGATCGAGGCTCCTGCAGGAAGGCCGCTTTCGCAATTCGACTCGTCGGGGTGTACTTCCACGGCTCATCCTTGCGTGTCGGAAGACCCAACTCATCGAACCGCTGCATGGCGGCACGCCGAACCGGCGCCAACCAGGCCGGACTGGCGCTCGCGAATTCGTCCTCGCGGCGTGCGAACTGGGCGCCGAAGTGGGATTGGAAGTGGGATTGGGAGTGCGATTGCTCGGCGCTCACGGCGCGGGTACCTCGGTCTGCAACCACACGTAGCCCTTCTTCTCGAGTTCGTGCGCCAACTCGGCGCCGCCGGATGTCACGATCTGTCCATCGGCGAGCACGTGCACGAAATCCGGGACCACGTAATCGAGCAGTCGCTGGTAGTGGGTGATCATGATGGTCGACCGCTCGGGCGAGCGAAGCGTGTTGACCCCGTTGGCGACGATGCGCAGCGCGTCGATGTCGAGGCCGGAATCCGTTTCGTCGAGAATCGCCAGCCGCGGCTCGAGAATGGCCATCTGCAGGATCTCGTTGCGCTTCTTCTCTCCACCCGAGAAGCCCTCGTTGAGGGATCGGTGCAGCAACTTCTCGTCGAATTCGACGAGCTTCATCCTTTCGCGGGCGAAGGTCAGGAAATCCATCCCGTCGAGTGGTTCCTCGCCGCGGTGCTTTCGGGCTGCGTTGAGTGCCGCCTTCATGAAGTACGAGTTCGCGACGCCGGGGATCTCGACCGGGTATTGAAACGCCAGGAATAAGCCATCGACTGCGCGTTGTTCCGGGGCGAGTTCCAGCAGGTCGATACCGTGGTAGTGGACGCTTCCGCCCGTGACTTCGACCGAGGGACGTCCAGACAGAACATTGGCCAGTGTGCTCTTGCCGGATCCGTTGGGGCCCATGATGGCGTGCACTTCGCCGGCGTTCACCGTCAGGTTCAAACCCTTCAAGATTTCGACACCACCGGCGCTGGCGCGCAGGTCGCGAATCTCGAGCAAGGGTGTCGGATTCCCCATCAGCCGACACTCCCTTCGAGACTCAGGCCCAGCAGTGCCTGCGCTTCCACCGCGAACTCCATCGGGAGTTCACGAAGTACTTCTTTGCAGAATCCGTTCACGATCATCGAAATTGCATCTTCCTCGGATAGGCCGCGCTGGCGGCAGTAAAAGAGTTGGTCTTCGCCGATCGTCGAAGTCGTTGCCTCGTGCTCGACGGTGGACGAAGAGTTCCTGACTTCGAGATAGGGGAACGTGTGCGCCCCACACCGATCGCCGAGCAGCAGTGAATCGCATTGCGAATAGTTGCGCGCATTCGCGGCACTCGGCTGGATGCGAACCAGGCCCCGATAGGACTGCTCGGCATGACCCGCCGAAATTCCCTTGGAGATGATCGTACTCTTGGTGTTCTTGCCGATGTGGATCATCTTGGTGCCGGTGTCGGCCTGTTGGTGGTTCGTCGTCATCGCGACCGAGTAAAATTCGCCGACCGAGTCGTCGCCCTGCAAAAGGCAGCTCGGGTATTTCCAGGTGATCGCCGAGCCGGTCTCGACTTGCGTCCAGGAAATCTTCGAACGCGCACCGCGACACGCACCTCTTTTCGTGACGAAGTTGTAGATCCCACCGACACCGTCCTTGTTACCGGGATACCAGTTCTGGACGGTGGAATACTTGATCTCCGCATCGTCGAGCGCGATCAGCTCGACGACCGCTGCGTGTAGTTGGTTCTCGTCTCGCATCGGGGCCGTGCAACCCTCGAGGTAGCTGACGTACGAGCCCTCGTCGGCAATCAGCAGCGTTCGCTCGAACTGTCCAGTATTCGCCGCGTTGATCCGGAAATACGTCGACAGCTCCATCGGGCAGTGCTTGCCCTTCGGGATGTACGCAAACGAGCCATCTGTGAAGACCGCCGCGTTGAGAGCGGCGTAGAAGTTGTCTGCCTGCGAGACCACGCTGCCGAGATACTTTTGCACGAGCTCGGGGCAGCGCTGAACCGCTTCGGAGAACGAACAGAAGATGATCCCCTGTTTTTCGAGTTCGTCCTTGAAAGTCGTCGCCACCGAGACGCTGTCGAACACCGCATCGACCGCGATCCCATTCAGGCGCTTCTGCTCGGTCAACGAGATCCCGAGTTTTTCGTAAGTCGCGAGCAGCTCGGGGTCGACCTGGTCGAGGCTATCGAGTGCGGGCATCTGCTTCGGCGCGGAGTAATAGACGATGTCTTGAAAATCGATCTTTGGATAGTGGACCTTTGCCCAGGTCGGCTCGACGCCTTCGGCCAACAACGCGAAGAAGCGCTCCAGCCCCTTCAACCGCCACTCGAGCAGCCACTCGGGCTCGTTCTTCTTGGCCGAGATCACGCGAACGGTATTTTCGTCGAGCCCGGGCGGCAGTGAATCGCTGTCGATATCGGTGACAAAGCCGTGCTCGTACTCTCGCTCGGCGAGCTTCCCGAGCATCACGTCAGAAGATTCAGCCATCATCGCCCCCTGGGCTCTTTCGAATTGGGATTGTTCGGCGCGGCATGACCGCCGCTGCCGCTGGCATCGAGTCCGACCAACGGAACGAACCGGTCGAATCTGCCTCGCGCATTCGCAGTCGGATCGGCGATGTCGGCCAGCGTGATTTTCTCGAGCGCGTCTTGAACGGCACCATTGATGCGCTGCCAAGGGCCTTGAAGCCCGCAGCTGCTCTCCATCGAACAGGCGCCCGGATGGATCGCGCACTCCGTCATCGCCACCGGTCCCTCGAGCGCGGAGATCATCTGTACCACCGAGATCTGCGCGGGTGGCCGCGCGAGGCGGTAGCCGCCTTTGGACCCTCGAACAGAATCCAATAGCCCCGCCCGGGTCAGCGATTTCAAGATCTTGCTGACCACTGGAGCCGGCAGCTGGGTCTGGTCGGAGAGCTCTCTGGAGTTGTGGGCGGCGTCATCGGTTTGCGTGGCCAATTGGGCCAGGATGACGATTCCATAGTCGGTAATACGGCTGATTCTGAACATGAATTGGGCGGCTTCCGGAGGTCTGCGGGGCACGAAAGATATCGGACTAATTTGGTCCTGTAAATACAGGACCAAATTAGTCCAAATTTGTCCGATGCAGCCACTCCAGAACGCTGCTTCTGTCGTCGGCGCCCCGAGGAGTGGATACGGATCGAATAAACCCTTGCAAATACAACGGTTTACGAACTACTGATCCGTGCGGCCGTTCTATCCCCGCGGGGGGTCGGGCTCTTCCAGCGCGCGGTCCAGATCGGATCCCAGCGACTTCGCATAGCGGTGGAATGCCTGGTGGACGACCGCGAACGAAACCGCTTCCTTGACGACGGAGGGCCGTCTGAGCAGCGTGGTGCCGATCAGCGTCAGCGTGAACCAGGCTCGCCTCGGTCCACCCAGAATCACGGTGTTGTACAGCACGACA
>JAJDAM010000929.1 GCA_029261905.1 Deltaproteobacteria bacterium | reverse complement strand
AGCGCCCGCGCCACGATGTCGTCGACTCCGGGCAGGCATTGTTCCTCGAGGGGGCGGGACGCGGGAATCGCGTTCGGCGCTGCAGACACCCGGGCGCCGCGCACGCCCAAGCCGGAGTGGTGCTCACTCACCTGAGCGAGAATCTCCGCACCGAGCGCCGCGAAGCCCAGTCCCTCCTCGGCGACGAGCAACCGCCGCGTCTGGCCCAGGCTCTCTGCCAGCACAGCCACGTCGAAGGGGTAGAGTCGGGTCGGCATGAACAGGTCGACCACCACCTCGTGCTCGGCGAACAACTTCAGCACCGCCTGTTCGCAGTCCATCGACATCCCGGCGATGGCCACCAGGGTCAAATCCGCCGGCACGGTGGGCTGGAGGCGCGCGGTAGGAAAGGTCTCGTCGCTGAAGACCAGCCGGAAACCGTCGGGCGGTTTGTCGCTGGCAAAGTGGCCGTAGAGGGTCTTGTTCTCGATCACCAGCGTCGGGCGGTCGATGGTCTCGAACAAATCGCGGTAGAGCGCGGCCGGGCTGTGGCGGTGGTTCAGGCACAGGACCTGGGTGTCGGGCAGGCCGACGAAGTGCTTCTCGATGCTCTGGCTGTGGGTCGCTCCGTAGCCGCGCTTTCCACCCATCGGGGTGCGGATGATCAGCGGCATGTCGACCTTCCCGCCGAACATGAAGTGGAACTTGGCGGCGTGGTTGATCCACTGATCCGCGACCAGCGTCAGAAAATCACCGAACATGATCTCGACCACTGGGACCAGCCCCGACATCGCCATCCCGTTGGCGACTCCTGCGATTCCGGCTTCGCTGATCGGTGTATTGCGGACCCGCTCCGGGAACTCGGCACTGAGCCCCTGTGTGCACTTGAACGCTCCGCCATAGGGCGATTCGATGTCCTCGCCGAACACGACCACGTCGTCGCGACTCTCGAGCGCCTCGCGCAACGCTCGCTGGATCGATGCCACGACACGTTCCCGTTCAAAGGGCCGCTCCACCCATCGCGGAGCGCTCGCCGCGGGCGCAATCGACCGGCCGAGGTCGCCGAAGGGGGCGGCGTCCGCGCGCGCAACGGCCTCGTCGATCCGTGCGCGGATGCGGTCGATCATCTCCACCCAGCGCGGATCGTCTGCGTAGTGCTCGAGCATCTGATTGATCGGATCGCGCTGGCGATAGGGCTCGACCTCATCGTCGGGACGGTTGTCGTCCCCCTTCGAGTGCGCCATCAGCCGATAGGTATCGACACGGTGAAAACGCGGTCGCCCGCTGGTGCGGACCTCGTTTACCGAGTTGGCCATTTCCTCCATCAGCTTCTGCCAGTCCCAGGTGTCACTGTGGGCACTGTCGATACCGAACGCCTCGGCTCGCAAGCAGATGTCACCGGCGAGCGTCTGCTGCTGATTCGTGGACTGCGCGTAGCCGTTGTTTTCTACGACGTAGAGGATCGGAACGCTCCATTTCTGGGCGATGTTCATGGATTCGTAGACGACCCCTTCGCCCAGAGCCCCGTCCCCGATGAATACGACAGCGATCCCGTCGGTCTGCTTGATCTGGTGAGCGAAGGCCATCCCGACGCTGATCGGAGCCGTCCCGCCGAGGATGCCGTTGGAATAAAAGCGGTCGTGGTGGAGGTGCTGGCTTCCCCCGCGACCGCCGCACACGCCCACCGACTTGCCCATGATCTCGCCGATCAGGCCGAGCAAGTCGTCGCAATAGGAGAGGAAGTGGCCGTGGCAGCGGTGGTTCGAAAAGACGGTGTCTTGAGGCTGGAGGGAGCGCGCCACCGCGAGACCGACGAACTCCTGACCGATGCAGGTGTGCACCGTGCCAAAGAGCTTCCCCTCGCTGAACAGTTCCAGCAGACGCTCTTCGGTCAGCCGAATCGTCAGCGCCTGTTCGATGAGGTGTGGAAACTGTTGCAGTACGTCGACCGCCAAAGGCCGCTCCTATTCCGTCCGTTGAGCCCGCTGCCAGGTCTTGTCGGCCGATCGCCGACTGTGCCGTAGAGCCGGCACTCCCGACAGAGTTCATGGCTTGTGGACGCGAAGCGCCCGCTGTAGATCTTACCGAACAACTGTCGTCAGAACGCCGTAGTGTCCAGAACTCGGCCGATCGCGATCCGAAATGAAGTCGGTAACCTGCCCCGCAGCCAGAATCCCCAGATCGACTGGATTCCGGCTGGGCTGGGGAGCCAGACATCGGAGCGCGTCCCGCGTTCGGTTCGGTCCGATTGATCCACCAGCGCCCCACGACGCAGCCACGTTATCCGCTGCGCGCCCGGGGACGAGGAATTCGCGCCAGATAATCGAGGTCGGTCCGCTGGGTATTCTTGGCGCCGATCAAGTGTATGCGAAAGCGTCCGTTCGCTGCTCGGCTGTAGTAGATGCGGCGCTTTCCCGCGAAGCCCAGTTCGTAGATGGACAGGTGTGGGGGGAGTCCGCCGACTTTTCGGCGAACGATGAGATTGTCCGCCTCTTCGCCCAGTCGCTTGATGGCCGCCTCGAAGCGAAGTCGGGTGGTCTCATCCTGGAGGTCGATCATGTCAGCGATCGCGCGTTCGTCGATCTCGAGGTTTGGATAGAGGGTGCCGAACCGTTTGGTGAGCGACTCGATCTCTTTGGATTTCCCGACGGATGCTCCGGCATTCTTTCGCACACGTTTGAGACTCGTCTCGAGTTCGCGAATCCTGGCGTTTCGGGCATTCAGATCGTTGGTCGCTTCTTCGAGCAATTCATCGAGAGCGAGGCCGTCTCGTTCCAGAACCGCTGCGCGATCCGCGCGTCCGCGCAGTTCGAGTTCGCGTGCCGCCAGTACGTCGAGCTTGGCCTGAAGTCCCTGCTGCTCGGACTGCAAACGCGAGACTACTTCATTGTGCTCCTGCTTCGCCGGTTCGACCTCGCGAAGCAACTCCTGTACCGACTCGATTTCCTTCTCGATGCGCCGTGCTTTGATCGCGGCCAGATCTCTCGATTCGCGTGCTTCATCGAGTTCCGCATTCTGGAGGCGGGCCACGCGCCGGGTGTACACAAACAATCCCGTGAACAGTAGCGTCGCATTCACCAACAGGATCGAATTGGAGAGCATGGTGTTGTGCCCGATCGAAGTATCGACTGTAGCCGCCCCCGGCAAGAGCTCCGCGTGGATCTCCCGCATGATCTCCGGTTCTCGCTTCGGATAGTGAAGGGGCTGGGTCCGGCCGTTGATGTAGAGCCAGGTCGCGTTGTCACGAGCCAGTATTTCAACGTCTACCTTGACCCCCCAGAAGCGAACCCAATCGGAAGTGTCGACACTGTCGAACAACTTGTCTCGAATCGTCTCGCCCGGTGGCTGCGAGCTGGCTTCAACCCGAATCGCATCGCTGACGATCTGCTGAAACTGAAGCTGGAGATAGTCTTCGGCGGCCTGCATCGAACTGAGATAGAAGAAGACGAACATCATGACCGCGCTGAAGACGAGAAGGAACGACTCGATTCGATCGAGTGAGACCTGCGCGTTCGAAGGCGGCGCCTCGTCGTCGGTCGTTTCGTTGTCGATGCTTCGCGGATCGGTCATGGGGGTAACAATCTGAGGATAGGGTTGGACGTCGTCAAATAGAGGTACTGGAGTGATGCCGGTGTCTCGCAACCTGAAGCTTCTCATAGCTCTCAACGAGCCTCAAGTGCTTGTCGATTCCATCGAGCCTCATGTTTGTCGGCGTCAATCCAAAGAACCGGATCTCTCCCGACACACTCGAGGTGGCATTGCCGAGAATTTCCTCGCCGTACATTCGAGTGAGATTGGGGAGGTAGTTTTGAAGCTCGAGGTCTTCTCGGAGCGTGATGTCGAGCACGGTATTCAAGACCTGGTAGAACCTTCTTCGCGCGGGCACGTTGTCGTTGTATTGCAAGAATGAGTCGACCCATTCCTTCGCTTCTTCATGCTTGCCGAGAGCCAAGCAGATGAGGCCTTTGAGCTCGCCAGTCGTGCACTTCCCCCACGGAGAATTTTCGTCGAACGCAACCCCAATGAGTTCTGGGACCAACGTGTATTCATCCAGCTCGCTTTCTTCGAGCCTTTCGAGCAGGCCCAGAAGAGCCTCGTCATCGAGCGAATGGATGTTGAGGATGTCTGATCGGAAGGCGAGCCCCTTGTTGGTGTTGTTCCAAACCAGGTCCCCTACTTCATAGATTTCTGAATAGCCGGGAACCAAAATCCTGCAGGCGTTCGCCCCGAGATCTTCGTAGTCCGCGATGTAGACCTCTTTGTCCAGGTCTCTCAGAATGCCCATCAAGTACTCGTACTCCTGCTCCGTCGAGCCTGCGAAATTCCAATCGGAGAATTCGTGGTCGGTGGCTTGGCCAAAGAACTTCCAGGAAACCACTCCAGTCGAGTCAATGAAGTGCTCGACCATGTTGTTCGGCTCGCGGATCGCGAACTGGTTGAACGTCGGCGGCAGTACATCGTCGAGGCCCTCGAAACTTCTGCCTTGCATCAATTCGGTCAGGCTTCTTCCCAGAGCCACCTCGAACCTGGGATGCCCCCCAAAAGAAGCGAACGCCCCACCCGTTCTTGGGTTCATGATCGCGATACACATCACCGGGAATTTCCCACCGAGCGAAGCGTCTTTCACGAAAACGGGGAAACCCTGTTCTTCTAGTTTTGCGATGCCGGCAACGATTGTTGGGAATCGTTCGATGACAGCCTGGGGAACATCCGGGAGCGTGAGTTCCTCGAGAATGATCTGCTTTTTCACTGCGCGTTCGAAAATTTCGGACAGGCATTGAACGCGTGCTTCGTAGAGTGTGTTGCCCGCGCTCATGCCGTTGCTGACGAAAATATTCCCAATGAGGTTGGCAGGAATATGGACCGTCTCCTGGTCGGATTGCCGCACGAACGGCAGAGCGCAGATTCCGCGTTCGATCGCTCCAGAATTCGCATCCGCAAGATGTGAAGCTTTGAGTTCATGGTCGAAATCAAAGATCTCCAGAAACCGCTCGTCCATCAAGCCTTCGGGGATTGAATCATCGGGCCCGGGTTGGAACCACCTTTCGTTGGCGTAGTGAACGAACTCGGCCTTCGCCCTTTCTTCGCCGAGGTAGTAGTCGTTGTAAAAATAGTTGTTGCTCATTCGCTCGACGTATTCTCCGAGTGCCGAACAGAGGGCTGCGTCTTGGGTCGCGCCTTTTCCGTTCGTGTAACACATGGGAGACTCGGCATCTCGGATATGGACGGACCACACGTGGGGAACGATGTTTCGCCATGCCGCGATTTCAAGCTTGATCCCAAGCGACTCGATCAGGGCGCTCATGTTGGTGATCGTCTCTTCGAGCGAGCAATCTTTTCCCGGAATCATGGTTCGGGCACCGTCAGAGTCACTCTCGTAAAGAAGGCCGGAGTCTTTTCCCAGAACGCTGATGGAATCGACTTTGAATTTCAGATCGTTTTGAATCACTCGTTTTACGGTGCAGCGGTCCATCGCACGGATGATTCCAGCGCGGTCCTTCTCGGATATCCCTTCAGGAAGCTCAGCACGAATCTTGAATGTTTGTCGATACCTGTTTTCAGGGTCGACGATGTTGTCCTGAACGATGCTGATGTCTTCGGTGGGAATGTCTCTGGCGTTGCAGTAGACCTTGGCGAAAT
>JAJDAM010000928.1 GCA_029261905.1 Deltaproteobacteria bacterium | reverse complement strand
GATCAGCCGAAGTCAGCTTCCGCCTGGCCGATCGCATCCAGTCGATTGCGTCGAGTGATGCGTTGCTTTCCGAGGTGGAGAACCGGGTACTGCGCGTGATTCGCCGCGCCATCCAGGTCTACCTGGCGATCTACGAGTGCTACGACGATGCCTCCGGGTCGAGTCGATTGAAGGCCGACAATCAGCACGGTCGATTGAGTGCGTCGGCCGAGCCCGAGCTCGAGGCGAAAGTCCAAACCGGGTCGGCCGCCAGCGCGTTCGCGTTGAGTTCGTTCATCTTGTCATCGCTGTCGAGTGGCTCGGACGCAGTGGGCGACTCGCTCGATCTCGAGTCTCCCGACCCTCATCCGCTGCACAGCAAGAGCGAAACGCTGCGAAGCAGCCTTCGGTATTTCGACGCTGCGATCGAATTGCATGCGCGCGACGACGAGTCGTTGCTCCGCGCGGTACGCGCGGCGGCACAGGAGCAGGTCTCCGCACTGCAGGTCGTTGCAAGTCATCTGCAGTACACCGAAGCCTTCACGCGGTACGAGTACCGAATAGAATCCGATGACGTGGTGATTTCAGGGTTCGACGCACCCGAAGAGCGCGTCAGTAGTTCGATCGATATTCCGATGCGACGCCCGGAAGAGGTCGTCGGAAACCATATCGCCAAGCTCGAGGCGAGCCGAATCGCGCAACGGCTGGCTTGCTACGACCTCGAGCTCGGCACGAATCCGTTCGTCGAGTTGGGAGGTTTCGTCTTCAGTTTCATCGGGGACGGGAGCCCCGGGACAGGCAAGACGACGTTGATTCAGATGGTGGTCTCGCTGTTGACCCAGTACTGCGAGGTTGCTCGGCTCCCGCTGCGATACGAGAATTTTTCGGTAGACGAAATCTCCGACTACCAGGGCCGTTCGGGCCACAACGCCAAGAGATTCTGTCGGAGCATTCTCGACCCGAGGGTCGTAGGGTTCGGGACGGTAGACGACGTCGATCAGGTATGCGGAAATCGTGGCGACAGGAATGCATCTTCGGGGCAGCTCGAAGTCACGGCCGTCTTCATGCAGGAGCTCGGCGGTGCCAACACGGTGGTCCGTGGCAACGCGTCATTCGGTCTGTTCTCCAACTATCCCGAGAAGGTCGACGACGCGCTCCGCCAACGCACCCAGGCGCGATTCACGGTAGACGGGCCGCAGACGCGAGACGATTTCACGGACCTGCTTCACATCCTGCTCGGTGAGAGCTGGAAAATGCCGCTGGGACACGGCTATGAGCCGCTCGTAAACCAGCAGGTTCGTCGCGTGATCGAGCAGAAATACAGCGGGCACGACAGACCGAAATCCGAAACGCTGCTCGCGGTATTCGAAGAGCAGATCGAACTCAACGGAGGGAAGGGCTTCTCCACCTGGCAGGACTTCGGCACCTATCTGCACGCGATTGGGAAAGCCGATTCGCGCTTCACCGGTCGTGCGATCAAGAACATTTCGGATGCGGTGCGATCTCGCATGATGGATTTCGATCTTCCCAGCGATTGGCTCGAGAAGAACTCGGCTTTCTTTGCCAGGCCGTATTCCGAGCGGGTGGCGATGATTCGAGAGTTGCAGGGGGAAATCACTCCTGAAATCGTCATGCAGGAGATCAACCGATACGCGGACAGTGAGGCGCGTTACAGCGACGCCGCGGAGCAGCGCGCGTTTCACCAGAGGGTCGCCGATATTGAGCTCGAAGCACGGGCCCGGAAACACGCGATCGAGCGCGAGCCCTGACCGGGATGTCGGTCCCGCACGAACTGCCCCCGTCCCTGCTCACCGATCTGATGTGGATCGACGACGACCCGCTTGCCGGTCGCTACCGCGACGCGCTCGAGGAACTCGGGATTCGTTCGAACCTGCGATCGCGATTTCACATCGATGCGGCCGGCTACAGTCCCGAGATCGCACAGGAGTTGAAAGACCCGCACTACCTTCGCAAGGGGATCTTGCATGCTCATGCCATCATCATCTCCGAGTCGCAGCTCCGCGGGCCGCTCGTGCATCCGAGCCTTGGTTATGCGGGAAGTGCGTTCCGCGAAGTCACCAGCCGGTCCAGACGAGAGATCGCATCGATCACGCGCCGCGAACCGATCCTCAGTGAGGTCCGCCAGGCGACGACTCACTTCGCGACGGCCGAGCAACTCGCGGATCTGTCCAGATTCGAAATCCACTGCCGGACGCCGGGCGGACTGGTGCGCGGGGCTCGGAAGCTCGAATCGATGAAAGTGGAATTCCTGGAGAGTTCGCAGCGCTGGCTGGACGACGAGTTCATCAGCGAGATGATCGAATTGGCCGACCGGGTGCGGGAGTTCGGTGAGCTCTCAGACCGGTTCGTGTCATCGAGCCACCCTCTTTCGCTGTTCTTCTCGCCGGCGTTCGGCGGTACGTACGTGTTGGAAGAAGATGGCGCCAGCGCCAGCAGGGCAGTGACGCATGTCTTGACGGCAGACCCGGCTGTCGAAGTTTCCGACGACTACCGCTCGGCGCGTGGCAGGCGTGTGGCCGTCGAAACGTTGGACCCGACTTCGGCTGCTGCTGCACTGGAGCGACACGGTATTGCGGATATCGACACCCGTTCACTGCGCAACGGGGAGCGCCTCTCGCGGATTCGGCATTGGATCGCGCTCGATCACCTGCTTGCTCGCGACGCGGATCGGTCACTCTCGGGATTGTCGGCCAGTGAGGTGATCGCCGAGATGAGAGCAGAACCCGATCCTCCCGCCGAATATCTCGAACTCGAAGAAGTCGCTCGCAGGCTCTCGGAAGGTCGGCGCCGCATCGACCCCGACTCGTTGACGCCGATCACCAGAATGAGACTTCTCTCCTGCACCTCGACCCGCCCCGATGTCGCGCGTTTCTGCGCGCACCTGCTGGCTTTCGTCGACCCGATCGATCTCGAGGGGAGCTGGCACAACGCAAAGGATCTGTTCTTTGGCCGCCTGCCAGAGCTGCCGGTGGCCCACCGAACGTACTTCGCCAGCTGGATCGACTCCGCCCCGTAACGGCCCGCCGTCTCGCCATTCTCGCTCTCGAGCCGGCCGGGGTGCAGCAATCGAATTCCTGCACCGCAATTCACGCGCTGCGTCGACAATCGGGATCCAGGACCTACTTTCTGGTCATGCATATCGCACTCAAGGTCGGCGCACCGGCGTTCCTGGCAATCCTGGTCTTGACCCCGATTTGGCTTCACTACAGCCAGAAGAGTCACAACCAGCTTCCATTCGATCTGGAGCAGGCGTATCCAGCAGGCTCCGATGTGGTGACTGGGGAGGTCTTCGCTGCCACGGTCATGGCACTGATCGATCACGAACTCGCGGGGCCGGTCGGTTGGCGTCCGAATGACTTCGTGCTGTGGGGGCCCGGGCTGTGGGCGGACAACAACTCGAATCGACAGGTCGGAGTGATCCAGGCGCTGCGCGAGAGCGTTCGGGTATTCAAAGATCACCTGACCAAGGTTTCCGCAACCGAATACGATCCCGCGCTGGTCGACGCCGACACGAAATTGCGAAACGACGAGTACAAATTCTGGTTTCCCAGCGCTGAGTCGCGTTTTTCTTCCGGGTCGCAATCGCTCGGAACTTACATCGAAGGCCTGCATACGAGCCCGAAAATTTCGAAGCCGATCAATCGGCGCAACGTCGAGTTGATTCGGCTGTTCAGTGCCTGGACGGATCTGCTCGGAGGTGCCCACGCGAAGCTCTACGAACAGGACGTTTCGATGTTTGCCAACGACGATCATTTCTACAAGGCGCAAGGCTTTGCGCACGTCATGGCCCACCTGACTCGCGCGGTGATTCGGGAATACGCCGCCGAACTCGAACAGCGCCAGACCGTGATCGAATTGCTGGCACAGGTCGAAGATTCGTTGAGTCGGGCGGCGGTTTTGAAGCCACTCATCGTCATCGATGGCAGTGCGTCCGGATTGTTCGCCAATCACCGCAGGAACCTGGACGTGTATATCGTCGACGCTCGGCAGTTGCTCTATTCGGTTCGGGAGGAACTCGAGAAATGACGTCCAGCCATCTCGATTCGCCGTCGGCCACACTTTCTGGCCAGAGTGACCCCGCTGGCTGTCAGGGCGACGCTGTGGGAACATCATGGTCCATGGGAAGCCGCAACGACGAGCGCGACCACGATTCGAGCCGGCCGCACGCGGCTGCCCCGTCGGGTTCGTCTCGAGAGTATGCTCCGGCTCGTTCGCAGCCTCAGCCTGCAATCGAGACGCAGAGGATCCTGACGGTGTTCGGGTCGAATACCCGCAGCGGGTACTGGGAACCTCCCGAGCGACTCGAGGTGCTGTCACTGTTCGGAGGGGTCACACTCGATTTCACCGATGCCAATCTCTACAGCGGTGAGACGATCGTGAATTGTCTCGCGATATTCGGTGGCATCGACTTGATCGTTCCGGCCGATCTCGAGGTCGATGCGAACGGCACCGGTCTGTTTGGCGGTTTCGATCTGAAGGCGCTGAAGAAACAGAAGAAGGGCATCTTCAGCCGCCGTCGCGGCGAGCCTTCGCAGGAACTCGATCTCGACCCGGACGACGAGCCGCCGCTGTTGCGAGTTCGTGGCTTCGCGTTGTTCGGCGGCGTGTCGGTCAAAGTTCGCTAGGCGAGACATGGCCGACAAGCCGTTTCGAGTGCTACCGAAGCTCACCCCACAGAACGAACATTTCTGGTGCGGGGGAGCGCAGGGCGAGCTCCGATTTCTGCGTTGCAATCCTTGCGGGGAGTACATCCACCCCCCTTCCCCGCGCTGTCCGAAGTGTCTGGGCAAGGACATCGAGATTTCGGCGGTTTCCGGGCGAGCCCAGGTGGCGACGTACACACTGAACTACCAGCCGTGGGTGCCGTCGTCCGACCATCCGTATGTGATCGCGATCGTCGAGATCGAAGAACAACCGAGCCTGCGGTTGATGACGAACATCGTGAACTGCCCGGCCGAAGAGGTGCAGATCGGAATGGCCGTCCAGGTGATCTTCGAGGAGCACGAGGACGTCCACATTCCAGTGTTCGAGCCGCGCCGATGAAGATCGGCGAAAGGAACGCTTGTATCACAGGAATCGGGCAATCCGCGGTCGGACGTCGGCTGGGTCGCGATCCGCTCGATCTGACCCTCGACGCGTGCATCGCAGCGATCGAGGACGCGGGGCTCAGTCGCAGCGACATCGATGGACTGGCCACGTACCCCGGGAACATGTCGGCCGCACCGGGATTTACCGGGGCTGGAGTTCCCGAGGTGCAGGATGCGTTGCGTCTGGAACTGGATTGGTTTACCGGGGGCATCGAGCTGCCAGGGCAGTTGGGCTCTGTGATCAATGCCTGTTTCGCCGTAGCCAGCGGCGCGGCCCGACACGTACTGTGTTTTCGATCTGTCTGGGAATCCACCGCTCAAGGGTCGGGCTCGCGGGGCCCGATCGGTGGCGGTGGCGGCGGTGGCGGGCGCGGTTTTCGGGCGTCGGGGTCGATGATGGAATACACGCTTCCGTTCCGCGCGTACTCGGCTGCGAATTGGATTGCGCTGTTTGCGCAAAGGCACTTCCATGAATTCGGAACTACGCGCGAGCAACTCGCGCAAATCGCACTGAACGCGCGAAAGAACGCCGCAGGCAACCCCAGCGCTGTATACACCGAACCGCTGACACTCGATGACTACTTCGATGCGAGGA
>JAJDAM010000927.1 GCA_029261905.1 Deltaproteobacteria bacterium | reverse complement strand
TGCCAACGCGGAAGCACTCGAATTTCCCGAGGGCGCGCTCGACCCGTGCGAGATCCACCTGCACGTGCCCGCGGGCGCCGTCCCCAAGGATGGACCGTCGGCCGGTGTCACGATGGTCACCGCGCTCGTCTCGGCGTTATGCGGGCGCAAAGCGAGGGGGGATGTCGCAATGACCGGCGAAATTTCTCTGCGCGGCCGGGTACTGCCCGTAGGCGGCATCAAGGACAAGGTGCTGGCTGCAGCGCGTGCGGGAATCGAGACCGTGATCCTTCCCAAGCGCAACGAAAAGGACCTCGTCGACATTCCAGACGAGGTCCGTGAACAGTTGAATCTGCAGCTGGTCGACGACATCCGCGGCGTTCTGGCCTGCGCGCTCGAAAAGTAACCCCTCGACGAGCTGCTGAAACAGGGTCCGATCAGCGCGACTCGAAATCGTCCTCGTCGATGGCCGTTCGAAGCTCATCGAGGAAGTTCGGCAATGCAGAGGTCACGCGATTCCAGTTGGGAATCTGCGGCTGGCCCATCGGATCGCGGACGAAGCTCAGCCCGGCGGCATTGAGCGCACGCGAGAAGGTTTCGACCGCGACTTCTTCTTCGTGGCGATCGAACTGCAGCCCGTTGAGCGCCGCGTCATCGCTGTAGGAAGCAATCGCGTCCTGGGCCATTCGCGTGTAGGCGGCCGTCAGCGTATTCAGGAAGCCGGCGTCGAATTCCACACCGTAGGATGCCAGGTTGCGAATCGACGACGAAGCGATGTCGAACACCATCCGGTGCAGTCCGGTGCTCACGTCGTTTTCCGATAGCTCTCGGTGCTTGTGGTCGTAGTTCTCGGTGATTTCGACCTGGCAGACTCGCTTCAGCGAGCAGTTCCGGTAGACCTCGGTCAGCATGCCGACCTCGAGCCCCCAGTCACTCGGAATCCGATTGATGCGCGCGAGGTCCGTCGTCATCGAGCACTCGCCCGCGAGCGGGTAGCGGAACGAATCCAGATACTCGAGCAGCGGATGCGAACCGAGCACCGCTTTGAGCGCCTTGAGTAGCGGGCCCACGAACAAGCGCGTGACGCGCCCGTTGAGCCGATCGGTCACGCGTGCGT
The DNA here is from genome assembly GCA_029261905.1 of Deltaproteobacteria bacterium. Lineage (GTDB taxonomy): Bacteria > Myxococcota_A > UBA9160 > UBA9160 > SMWR01 > JAJDAM01. The sequence goes on along the minus strand of JAJDAM010000927.1, from coordinate 1,761 downwards.
AGTACCCCTTGGCGAATTCGTAGTGCAGGTTGGGATTGGCGGTCGGGTAACACAACCGCGCCAGCAACTCTCGGTCGTAGTCCAAGATGTCGCAGTCGTGAACGGCGATGACGCGCGACACATTGGATGCCAGTACATATCCGTACGCGAGCCAGGTCGCCCGGCCCTTGCCGTTGGTACCCGGGTCCAGGCCTTCGTCGCGCAGTACTTCGAGCAGCGCTTCGACACGACGTCCGCTGTTCCACAGCAGGACCGGTGGATCGCCATTGATGGTTTCGACGCCGTCGAACAGCCTCCGCATCTCCTCGTAGTCGGAGCGGTCCTCGGTTCCGGACACGCTGACGACGATCTCACGCAGATACTGGACGCTGCGAAGCGCATCGACGATGCCCTTCAGCGCCGGGCCTCGGATCTCGGAAAACAGACAGGGCAGCACCAATGCAATCGGTCGCTGCCGGCTGTAATGGAGCAACTCCGCCTCGAGTTGTTCGACTCGTTTCTCACCAAGACGGTGAAGCGTGGTGATTACACCACTCTGATGGAAATCTGCCATTGAGGGCGTGACAGTCGCATTTGGAGGGAGGCGATGTCAAGCGGAGTCAAACAGCGTTGCAGGAGGGTCCGAATGGCCGGCTGGCCCAGGAGGCCCCTTTACCGGACTTCGATGCCGGAGATGTCCTCGAGCAGCGAGACTGCGGACGGATCGATATCTACGAATTCCAAGCCGACATCGGTCGTAATGGGGTCCATTTCAGTGGCCCAGGAGACCCGCCCGACCGCGACGACGGTGTGATCGCCGACATTGAAGGTCACACGCAACACGTCGTCGAGGTTGATCTCGCACCCAACGGCTTCGAAGCGAATTCCACCCGCAGAGATGTTTCGGCCCACGCCGAGCAGATCACGGGCCTCTACGGGTGCAAACGAAATGACGTGATCCGTTTCGATCCGCTGGTACTTGCGACGCTCATCGTTGTGGGATTTTCCCATTTCCTGCCCTCGAGCCGTAGGACGTTTCGAACGTCTCCTCCATCGGCTTTCGGGGCAGGTCGCTTGAGCCCGGGGGCGGGAATGTTTCGCGGGCTAGCGGGGAAACAGATCGAGTTGCCGATCCGATTCCGCGTGATGCTGCAGCCGTCCCAGCGTGATTCCCACCCCACGAGCGGGGCGCGACCCCGCTTGGGTACGTGCCAGCAGACGGCACGCGGCCGCGTGGATCTCGGCCGAACTGCGGATCGACGTGGCCAGCGTCTGGCTGCGCGTGGTCGTGGCCTTGTCTGCAAAGCGCACTTTCACTGCGACCCGATCAGCCGCGAGGCCCTCGCTCCGAAGCTCGTCCTCGAGTCGCACCGAGAGTTCGAGCAAGTGTCCAGTCAGCACATCGAGATCCAGCGATTCACCCACGGTCGCTTCGCGACTCAGGCTTTGCGCATGGCGAACCACTTTCACGGGTCGGTCGTCGACGCCCATCGCGAACGCGTAGATCCGCAATCCGTGCGGGCCCAGCGCTTCCTGCAGCCGTTCGCGGCCAACAGCCTTCAATTCGCCGATTCGCCGCGCGCCGAGTTCCGCCAACGCTGCTGCGGTTTTCTCGCCAACCCCCTCGAGCCGGGTCACCGGTAGTGGGTTCAGAAATTCGATCTCGGCGCCGGGATCGAGATCCATCACTCCATCCACACCGACTTCCTCGGCCGCCAGCCGAGCCAGTAGCTTGCCCGATGAAATGCCGACCCTCAGCCGCAGCCCGAGTTCTTCAGCTAC
>JAJDAM010000926.1 GCA_029261905.1 Deltaproteobacteria bacterium | reverse complement strand
GGCTGGCTATCATCTGGGCCCCGTCTACGACGCGACCCAGCAGATCGGCCTCGGCGACCTCAGCGTCTTCGACAACACCTTCTCGCTCGGCACCGCATCGGTCGGGAGCTGGAACTTCTCCCTGGTTCCGGAGCCCGGAACATCCGGGCTGCTAGCAAGCGGATTGCTCGGTTTGATCCTCTTCGGCCGTGGACCTCGGAAGCCGCGGAGGCTGTTGTAGCTGCCATCCGCGCGTGGAAACGCTGGGCGGGGGAATCGAGGTGATCTCGCTGCTGTGCGTCTTCGTTTACCTGATCGCGGGTTCCTTCGACTTGCTCGAGCGGATGATCGGCTTTCTAGACTGAGCTGTGTTTCAAAAGTGTCTAGACCGTTGAGACACAGCTCACCCTAGAGGGACTCCTCGTCCCGCTCACGACCGAGGAGTCCGAAGAGCTTCTCCCGTAGCTCGGCGGCGCGAAATGGCTTGGCCAGGAAGTCGACCGCGGTGGTGTCGGCGAGATCGGTGGGGACTTCGCTTTGCGAGTAGCCGCTCATCAGCAGGACGGGAATATCTGGGTATTCCTTGCGAACGAATCGCAAGACCTCGATTCCCGGTATTCCGGGCATCGTCAGATCGAGTACGACGCCGCCTATCTGTGGAGTCGATTTGAGCAAGTCGATGCCCGCCTTTCCGTTCTCCGCTTCGAGCACCGAGAGCCCCGCTGTCGCGAGACAGCGTTGCACGATGGTGCGCAGGCCGGGCTCATCGTCGATGACGAGGATCAAATCGCTCGCTTGCCGTTCCAAGGGCGGTGCGGCCGGCGGGCCTTCTCGAACGGGCTCGGTCTCCGCAAGGGGTAGGAGGACCTGGACCGTCGTGCCCGCTCCGGGACGACTGTCTACGACCAGAGCACCGCCATGCCCGCGGACGACGCCGTGAACTGCCGCGAGGCCCAGACCGTTCGCACCATTCCGCGTCGTGAAGAAGGGTTCGAAGCTCTGGCGAAGAACCTCCGCTTCCATCCCATGACCAGAATCGGAGATCTGGAGACATGCGTAGCTGCCGCGCCCGATGCGTATGGGCGGATGGTGGTACTCGGTCTCCTCAGTGATTTCACGCGTGCTGGTTTCGATCCGGATGGCCCCGGATCGCCCCAGCAGAGCGTCGGATGCGTTCGACACGAGGTTCGTGATGATCTGCGTGAGCTGGCCGGAATCAGCGCTGATCGAGATGGGCTCTTCAGGACATGAGACGTCGAGACGCACCTTCTCTGCAACGATTGAGGAAAGGACGTGTAGCGAGTCGCGGACTACCGCTGACAGGTTCACTGTGCGCCGGATCATGGCGCCACGTCCCGAGCAGGCGAGCATCTGCTGCGAAAGGTGCGCCCCCTTCTCTGCTGCGCTTTGAATGTCGAGCAACGGCTTCCGGGTCGAATCTTCGGCCGAAGTCAGCTCGAGAGCGAGGCTCGCGTTCCCGACGACACTTCCCAGTAGGTTGTTGAAGTCATGGGCGATCTCTCCTGCCACACGTCCCAGGCTTTCGATCCTCTGGGACTCGACGACATGGCGCACCAGATCGCGGCGCCTCCTTTCGGCCACCGCTCGCTCGCGATCGTCGCGGACGATCGTGACGATCCCCTGCCCATCCCCTCCGCTGATCAAAGAGAAAGACAACTCGACTACGATCTCCTCGTGTTCGCGCGATTGAACGTTCGTGCGCCAGGCCGGTGCCGGCAGGCTGCGCGCCGCTTCGTCGAGGAGTTCGTTGTGCTTGGCGCGCAATCCAGGAAAGAGCTCGAAGGCATTCATGCCGCGCATCTCGTCGGCGTCGTAGCCAAGCAGCCTCGAGAAGGAGGGATTCGCCTCGAAAATACGGCCGGTCATTGGATCGCTCGAAATGATACCGTCACGCGCCGATTGCCAGATATCGGTGATGCGCGCGTTCAACGCTTCGAGTTCGATCTCCTTGTTGGCAGTGATGTCGATCATGACGCCGCGAAGGCTCTTTGGTGAGCCCGGCGAGCCTTCGATGCTTACGATGTTCCGGACCCAGACGATCCGTCCTTCGTAGTCGATGAGGCGAAACTCCAGCTCGCGGTTATTGCCGGTCTCGATGGCATGGAGGACCGACGCAGTCGAGCGCCTTCGGTCTTCTGGATGGACGTGGTCAGAGAAGAACCCGGGGGCATACCAAGCCTCCTGCGCATAGCCGAGCCGTGCCTCGGCCTGCGGCCCGACGTAGACGAAGCAGTGCGTTTGTGCGTCGACCTCCCAGGGAATGACGTTGGTCTGCTCGACGAGTTCGCGGTAGCGAGCTTCGCTCGCAGCAAGCCCACGGGTGGTCGCGGCGAGGTTCCGGTGGAAGAAGCGCGTCAACTCACACATCAGGGACAAGGCGAGAGCCTGGAGCACGATCCGGATGACCGCCGTGGAATCTCCGGGTGCCGTTTCGACGGTGAAGTACAAGGCCGCCGAAACGACCGTGGCGATTGCTGCGTAGGTAGACAGTCGCCCCCATCGCATCGCCAGCAGTGGAAGCGGAAAGGCGGCGACGGCGAAGATCCCCGAGGATAGAGAGAACTCCACGGAGGCGCCGAGCAGAAGCCCCATACAAAGCATATAGACCGGCAGGCCGAACCTCGCCCGGGGGACGTACCGGACCAGGCCGAGATCGGATGCATCAGGCGAAGAGAAGGTCACGGCTTCAGTGTGCCAATCGGCCGCAAGAGCCGCGTCCGCTGCAACCCCTATCGGGCGATTCGAAAATCCCTAGCTCCGGGCTGTGGTTCGCGCAGTGCCGCGCCCGGGGGGAACTGCGTCGAGGGAGGGGCCGTCGAGGACCGGTGGACCTGCCGTCACTTCAAGAGAGGCAGGTCGGTACCGCCCGGTCACCATTGCTTCCACGCGAAGGCGGTCGCCTACGATCCGGATCTCGATCCAGCCGCTCTGGTTTGCGACAACCTCCTCCACGGCGACCTCGAGCAGCACCGCGAAGCGCTCCAGGAGTCCGACAGGGTCGGGCGGGACCCGCTCTTGGCCATCCGTGTGCAATTCGATGCGGAGTTTCGCTGGAAGCCACGCGGCTGCGTCTCGACAGAGCGGCCAGAGCAAACCGCCGATGTCGGTGCCACCGTGATGGGTCGGCGCCCGCAGTGCAATCTCGAGTCGGAACGGCTGCGGTTCGCATTCGGCTCGTGTTTGGTGATCACTCGGATGAGAGGGGCGCGAGTTCGTCATGGCAGACGATTGGAGCACGATTCGTGCCAGCCCGGCACGTCCTCTCGGGCTCGCATGAAGCGGGCAGAAGGGCCGAGAGGACAAATTGGTCCGCGGGCATTCGTTC
>JAJDAM010000925.1 GCA_029261905.1 Deltaproteobacteria bacterium | reverse complement strand
GAACATCCAGGGCACCAGTGCGGCGTAGCTCCAGATCGGATACGGAAGCCCATCAGAGCCCATCTTCGCGAACTTTCCGAAGATGACCGTGAAGATGACCATCGTCATGAACGGCTGAAGGATCGCCCAGGACGCCCCAATCAACGTCTGTTTGTACCGAACCAGCAGATCCCGATGGGTCAAGTAATACAGAACATCGCGGTACGCCCATAGCTCCCCGAGCCCCAGCGAAAGCCGGGGCTTGTCGGCGTCGATTCGAAGCAGGGGAAGTTTCGCGATCTCTTCTTCGGTCATCGCACTGATCGTGCGGTCTGCGGGTGCCGCTTGGGCCTCACCCAATTTCGAATCCTCATCAATTCGATCAGAACCATCGATCACAAGCCGATCAAATTAAACGTATTTGGAAACTTTCCCAACCAACGGGACGCGATCATGCCGCATGAGCAAGCTAGCACCCTCGACAGGCCTTAACGGCCAAGCGCGGCCCGATCGGTAGGCCGAAATGATGGACCGGACATTCTCCCGAGGCACCAGATTGCGCGGCGCCTGGATATTCGACATAGCAGTTGCTGCTAGGATCGCTGGCAGGATTCCAGATTGGACCGGTGCACCCTTGCGCAAGCGACTCAGCACACATCCGTGGCTCGTTCCGCGACTTCGCTGTGATCCCTGATGTGCCCCCTGATGGGACCCTGATATGACTGCGGGCACCCACAACGCCACGGCGCTTCGCGTGCTGGCGCAGCGGTTGTTGGATCGTGGGTCACGAGCCCGCTCGCAGGAGATGTCGCCAGAGGCGCTGGCTGCTGACGCGGTCGTGATCGCTCCTCATCCGGACGACGAGACGCTGGGTTGCGGCGGAACGCTGCTGCGCAAGCGCGCTTTGGGTGCGCGGGTAGCGGTCATTTTCATGACCGACGGGACGGCATCGCATCAGCATCTGGTGCCTGCGAAGGATCTCGCCAGCGAGCGCGAAGCCGAGGCGCGCGAGGCGGCCTCGGTGCTCGGGATCGAAGCGTCTGCGGTCCATTTCCTTCGGTTTCCCGATGCTCAGCTCGTGCGGCACGAGCAGGCCGCCCTGCCGAGGGTGATCGAGTTGCTCGAGCAGTATCGACCCGCGCAGGTCTACGCGCCCTTTCATCGCGACGGACTCGCCGACCATGTCGCAACCGCGAACATCGCCGAACGCGCTGCCAGCGCGACGGGTGTGCGCGAGCTCCTCGGGTTTCCGGTGTGGTTCTGGAATCACTGGCCCTGGCTCGGGCCGGTAGAGGGCATGACCGACCGGCCTCGCAAGCGTTGGTCGAAGAGCCTGGTCGGAGCGCGCGCGCTGTTTCGAGAACTCCGGGTGCATGTGGACATCGCCGACCAGATGTCGACCAAGGCAGAGGCACTGGCCCGGCACCGCAGCCAGATGGAACGCCGCGATGGGGACCCCAGATGGCTCACATTGGCGGATGTCGCGGAGGGAGATTTCCTGGCGCGTCTGCTGAGGGATCGCGAGATCTTCGCGCGGCGAATGCTCCGCTGAATCCCCGCTTGCCCAACCTTCGATTCAGCCCGAATCGTCGGATTCGGATTCGCTCTTTCCGGCGAGAAATCTTCGCAGCGCCTTCTTCGGGGATTGAGCGAACCGGGCTCCCTTGGATCGCCAGCTGCTGTTCTCGACGGTGAGCGTGGCATTCATCCGGAACGTATCGGTCCAGTCGCGCTTCCAATCCTCGAAGCCGCGCAGGAAATCGATTTCCTTCTGTCCGCTCTCGAAGCAATCGCGAGCAATTTCCGCCATCAGAATGCGGCCCGGGGAGAGCTTGAAATATTCCGGATCGAACCCGGGGAAGTAGTCACTGTGCACACCGCGGTATCGAAAGCACAGGCGGTAGGCGACCAGTTCGCCCGAAACCTCCAGCAAGCCGATGAACAGCCAGCCGCGCTTCGAGAACTTTCCGCAAACTTCGCGGAAGAACGACTGGCCGACGACGCTGTCGAATGGACGGGTTCGCGAAGCACCGTGGTACTCGCCGCGTTCGTCCATCGCAAAGATTTTCTCGAGTGCTTCGGGTTCTGCGTCGGTATCCGTTACCCAGCGAATCAGCACCTCGCCAAGTTTCTGAAGCTTCTTGTGCTTGTTCCGATTGTTGCTCCGGGTCTTGGAGCTGATCCGTTCGTTGTAGAAATCCAGCCATTCGCCTGCGATCGGCAAATACGGGCATTCGCACGGTTCGTTCAGTTCCACACCGACGCCGGCCTCGCGCAGCGCATTGGCGAATGCTTCGGTCGTGGGCGACGCAGACGACAGATCCGAGAGCTCGATGTGATCCCAGGCTTCCGCGCGATCACGAATGTGGGCGGCAAGAGCAGCCAGATGGGCTGCCGGGTTCTCCACGACGTTGATTTCGAGCGCATCGCTCGTTCCGGATGCCAGGAAGCTCAACGAGCGCACCGCGGTGCGATGGCGCTCGCGCGTGGTCACCATCATCGGGAGAATGCAGATCACCTCGTCGAGCTCGCGCTGGACCAGGATGAAGAGCGTCCGACCCTCGTGAAAGTGGCGCCACCAAGCCACCATCCAATCGAAGGTCATGAATACAGAGCGGCTCTCGGTCCGCTCGAGCCAGGCATTCCAATCGGCCTCGAGCGATTCGAAACCTTCGAGAGTTACGATTTCCTGAATCTCACTCATGCTGTCGATCGAAGTCTCCGCATGGACAATACTCGTCAGGGACAATGACGCAGACCCCGATACGAGGGGTGTACCTGGGATGAGAGACGTATCGGCTTTGCCAGGACAGTCCGTGAGGACTGAAACGGAAACCTGCGTGTCGGTCCGCGATGGGCGGACCTTCCCGGAAACTACCAGGATACTGGAACCACTCCATTGAAAAAGGTCCAGACCATCCTCGCACTGATCGCCGTCAACCTGCTCGTGGTCGTCGGTATCGAAGCCGTCACGCGCGGCACCTTCGCCGTTCGAGATACGGCTCGGAGCGAGCGAGAAGAAGAGCCTGACGAACGGGCGCTTCTCCCGGCCTACGACGGTGCAGAGTACGACCCCGTCGAGACCTGGCGTGAGTTGTGGGCGGGCACGCGGATCTGGCTCAGCTACGAGCCATACACGGTTTGGAGTCGGAAGGCGATCAGCGGCCGATACGTCAACGTCGATGATGCGGGACGGCGCGTCACTCACAACAACTTCGACGACAGTTTCGACGACAACCACGACGACAACCACGGCGAAGTTCTCGAGATCTGGCAGCTCGGAGGTTCGACGACGTGGGGGATGGGTGTACCCGATGCGGAGACGATCCCGAGTCGACTCGCGCTGCTCTTCAACGAATTCGGCGTCGACACGCGCATCACCAATCTCGGTGATACCGGCATGGTTTCGACCCAAGAGGTGCTGACTCTGCTGCGAGGGCTGCAGACCCAGGCTCCCCCGGATCTCGTGATCGTCTACGACGGAGCCAATGAACCCCTCGGGGTCGCCGAGGCGCCCGAGTTGCTGAATCCCCACTACCTCGTGGATCGCATTCGCGACCTGTTCGAAGGCCGAAACCCGAAGCCACGAGAATCCGCGGCTGCGCAGTTGTGGAAGAGCAGCGGCGTGTTCCGACTGGTCAAGGCGATTCGCTGGAAGCTCGGCTTGAAGGATGCGCCTCCGCCGCCTCCGCCAGATTTCGCGAACCCCGGTGGGGTCGAGGCGCTGGCAGCGAGTGGCGTCGGGGTTCTCTTCGAGAACTACGGCTTTAGCGAGATCTTCGGGACGGAGTTCGGGTTCCGGCCGTACTTCTTCTTCCAGCCGAGACCCGGCGCCGGCGACAAGCCCTATCACCCGTCCGAGCAGAAAATCATCGCGGGACTTCGCGATGACGCAGAGCAGAATTGGATCTTGCGCTTCGCCGAGGAGCTGCGGAACGGTGTGAAGGCACGAGTGGTCGCGGGCGAGGTCCCCGAGCGTTTTCAAGACATCAGCGATGTGTTCGCCGACGTCTCGGAGCCCGTGTACCTCGATTGGGTCCATCTGTCGCATCGCGGCAATCGCCGTGTGGCGGAAGTGATCTTCGAAGCGCTCCGGGAAGATCTTTGCGCCGATCCGCCTGCCAACCTCTCTCTCCACGTGCGCGGCCAGCTGCGTGGGGCCTGCTCGGGGATCGAGGCGGCCCAGCGATGAGTCGCGCCGGATCCATCGCAGAAAACCTCGAAAAGGGACTGGCTCTCGCGATCTTCTGGGTCGTCTTTCTGGTACTCGTCGATGTCGGATTCCGGGTCATCCTGAATGCGACCCACGACTTCGAAGGCCGGGAAGTCGCGGTGATCGAAGACCAACGTGTGAAGGCCGCTCCCTATCGCGACGCGCCATTTGACGTAGATGCCTTCTTCGCAGAAATGCGAGCCGCTCGAAAGGAGGCGTATACACCGTATGTCGTATGGCGATCCCGTCCCTTCGACGGAGAATTCATCGATATCGATGACGAGGGAAATCGAAGCACCTACCAGGCCGGCGACATCGACGCGACGAACAGCATCAACGAGACCGACCCACTGCGCATCTGGCTCTTCGGCGGTTCCGTGATCTGGGGGCTCGGAGCGCCAGACTCGTTGACCGTCTCGAGCCACCTTGTCCGGCACTTCGAGAACGAGTTCGGAACGAATGTGGTGGTTCGCAACCTCGGCGAGATCGGCTTCGTCAACACACAAGAGGTCGTGCTGCTGATCCGCGAGTTGCAGTTGGGCCGACGCCCTGATCTCGTGGTCTTCTTCGACGGTGTGAACGATGCCCCGGTCGCCGTGCTGTGGCCCGAAGTCGATGGGAATCACATGAATTTCACGGCGATTCGGGACCGTTTCGAAAAGCGGGAGAAAGTCGAGCCCCACCCCATGCTGCGGTTGCTGCGCCGGTCGGGCATGTGGCGCATGGCCGATGCACTCGGCAAGCGTTTCGAAATTCAGCGAACCCAGGAGGTCGTAGCGCCCTACTCCATCCCGAAAGACTCCGCCGAGATCCGGCTTCGGGGGGAGCGCGCCGCCGAAGTCTGGCTCGACAATCGACGCTTCGTCGAGGCGCTCGGCTCGCGCTATGGATTCGTGCCTTTCTATTTGTTGCAGCCCAGCTTGAAGGTGGGAGCGAAGTCCCAGCACCCGTCCGAGGTGAGCCTGCTCGAAACGGAGATGGAGAACGATGCGAAACGGGTCGGCATGGAAAGCTACGCAGCCATGCGGGAGGCCGTGCGTCGGAGGCCGCAGACGAGCAGCGAGGTCGAGCGCCGCACCCTCGACCTCAGTGACGTGTTTGCTGGGGTATCGGAGCCGCTCTACTTCGATTACGTCCACGTGGGCCACGAGGGGAATCGGTTGATCGCTTCAGCCGTCGCCGACGTACTCCACCGCTACCACTGCGGTGACGAGCAGGGGGCGGCACCCAATTTGCATAGTTTACGAGTCGTGGAGATGTGCCAATAGCGTTGCGGGAGTGCGCGAGCGAGCCTGCAGCCCCCCGGGGATGCATAGTTGCGGATTCCTGAGACGTTTTGACACTTTGTAGGCAATATCACCCACTCACGATACTATCGTTGTGCGAGCAAGGGGTGCGAGCCATCTCACGACCGCTCGGCGAGGTGTGAACGAGGTGTGAAGTAGTTCACTGTTTCGAATCCTCGTTCTCAGATATCTTTTACGATCTTGCATCAGGACCCAGCTGACTACATGCGCAATACCCCCCCCACCCTTCGAAATCGTTCCGTT
>JAJDAM010000924.1 GCA_029261905.1 Deltaproteobacteria bacterium | reverse complement strand
CTGGTATCGAGCTTTCGAAACACGCCGCGGTCCGCCAGTTTCTGAAAATTCGGCATGCGGCCTTCGCGCATGAACTTTGTGGTCAGGCCGGGGTCCATTCCATCGAGACCGAGGATCACCACTTTCTTTGCAATCGCGGTCTTGTACGGGTTGCCTACCCGAATGAAGCGGTAGAGCATTCGAAATGGGTATGTGAGGATGATCGCGAAGGCCAACAAAAACGTGGCCAGCAACACCAGCATCGACCCGCCCAGCGCGAAGCCAGCCCCCGGGCCGATGTACGCTTGCGCATCGCCTGCAGCCAGCGCCGACCACAGGACGGCAACGATGACCGGCAGGATGGGCCGTGACGCCATGGCTCGGGACCAGCGGCGGAAACAGATCATGGTCTGGTTCGATTCTCCGACAAGAACACTTTCAACAGATTCGACAAGTGTCCGAAAGTTCTTCCACCACTCACCCTATCCATCGCTCACTCATTCCATTCTCTGATCAACGATCAACGAGTGAGAGCTGGAGCGTACAAACGGCAGCGGGAAGGTGGATTCTCCCGAGTGTTCGGACGAATGCCGCGGCGACTAGAGTAGAACACTACGTGCGAACACGATGCACCAACCCAGCGGTGCGGCTAGGGTAAGTGGCCGACTTCGCTTGGAATGTTTCAAAAAAAGACGCCGCTACACGAGGATTTCGAGGATTTTAAATGGCCAAAATCCCCCAATGCGCAAGAACTCCCCTCAAGCCTTTGAAACTACTGCTCGCTCTCGGGATCGCAGGGCTGTTGGCGGGATGCGGAAGCTCGGGCGCGGAATACCTCACCGATGCGCGCAGCGATCTGGCTGCCGGCGCGTATGACGATGCGATCGCCGCGGCCGAAGACGGCTTGGCGGCCGGCGGCGAACCGCAGACGACATGGGGACTCGAGCTGGTCCTGTTGGAAGCACACGCACGCGCTGGACACGGGCCGGAAACCAAAGCACGCATCATGCGACTCGGCAGCGATCATCCCGAACGCATCCCGGCCACCGAGTACACGGCCACCGCCCACCAGCTGAAGATCGCCGGCGACGGCCCGACTGCAATCGAAGTGCTCGACCTCGGTGCGAAGCGCTACCCCGACAGCGCGGTCATCGCCAAAATGATCGGCGATTCCCTCGCTGGCGGCTCGGACCCGGCAGAACTCGAAATGCTCCGGAGCCTCGGATACGTCGAGTAGCCGAAGGTCGACCCTGTAGGAAGGTCGATCCTGGCCGCGCACCGCGTCCTCAGCGCTCCTTGCCGGGAACTCCTGAGCTTCGCCGACGTCGCAGTGCCGCGATACTCGCGATTGCCACGGCGAACATCAGCTGGCTGTCGGGCTCCGGTACGGACATCTCGAGCGACTCGGTGAAATCCAGGAACTGGAACCCGCCCGATGCTGGCGAGAGTGTGCCGGTACCGACGATCACGCGTCCCGCCGAATCGTCGACCGACCAGGCGAACGCTGCTCCCGGATCGAAGATCGAGCAGTCCGTCGAGCTGCCGGCGATCCGGAACGGGCTCCCGAGCACCTCGCGCAGGCCTGTTCCGGTGATCTGGAAGGCGGCCAACCCGCAGGCACCTTCGCCGACGAACAACCGCGTCTCCGAGAGCGACATCTTGTAGAAGACCTGGTCGGTGGGAATCGGATTGGGAGCCAAATCGACCGATCGCGGATTCGAGGGGTCGCTGACATCGACGATGAGCAGACCGGCCTGGAATAGCGAGACGTACGCGAAATTACCCGCAGCGACGACATCCTGCGGAGTCGCCGAACTCACGCCGTCGGGATTCGTGTCGAGCGATCCAATCACGCGGATGTCCTGACCCTTCCCATCGACACCGACGATGAACAGACCCTGGGTGGTCACCACGTACAACAGGATCCGATCTTCGTCAGCAAACACCGCAACCGGTGAACCCAACAGCGGGAGACCTTCATCGCCGAGCAATGCCGACAGCGGTGACAACGAGCCGTTGGAGATGGGAATCGAACCGAGTTCGAACGGATCGTCGCGCTTCGAAATATCGACCACGATCAGTCCGCGCTCGAAGTCCGCGATGAATACGAGATCGTCGCCTCCGAACACAGCGTCTTCGGCCTCGCCCTCCGTATCGAACGTGGTGATCACGAACGGCGCGTTGGGCATCGAGACGTCGGCGATGATCAGACCACAGATTCCGCCGGCGATGATCGCCGTCGAGCCGTTGATTTCTATGTCGTCGTAGAAGACTCCGCTCGGACAATCGGCGGCACTGGCCTGCAGGTTCCCCAACAGTTGCGGGCCGGCGCCCTGCAAATCGCTCAGATCGAAAATGCTGAGACCGGCCGTTTCGTCCAGCACGTAGCCGACGTCATCACCGAGTCGAACACCCTCGCTCCACGTCGGCGTCGTGCCGCCGCTGCTGGCTACCGGGAAATCGATCGGCGGGAACGTGCACATCAATTCTTCGGTGTCGGTCGCAACGAGAATGCCGCCGGCGGGCAGACCCGATTCGCCGACACCGACGGTGAAGTTGGCTTCCAGATCGCCGGGCTCGAAGTCCGGCGAGACATCCAGATTGCTGCCAACCGGGGCCCGAACGGACAAGATCCCGAGTTCATCGGTCGCGGTACCCGCGTACTCGGTGTTCGATTCTTCTGCGAGTACCAAATCCGAACACTCGGGCAGAATGCAGACACCTTCGTCGATGACTCCATCGCAGTCGTTGTCGCGACCATCGCAGACTTCGGCCAATTCCCCGGGTTGCGTCTGCGCTTCGCAGGTTTGTTGTCCCCCATCACAGGAAGTCCGCCCGTCTGCACACACACCTTCCAACCCGGTGTCACACGGCAAGTTGGGTGTGCAGAGTGCCGCGATCACGATGGGATCGGAGAAGCAGGCGTTGCCGAACCCGTCGACCACGCGAACGCTCCCGGAGCCAGGCAAGTTCGAATCGACGAGGTCCACCACGTAGTTGGCGGTGGGATCACCGGCCGTGAAACCCGCTTCGAAGTTCACGACCAGATTCGTCGATCCCTTTCCCAAATCCACCTCGGCGATCCCGGAGTCGAAGTCGATCAATCCGTT
>JAJDAM010000923.1 GCA_029261905.1 Deltaproteobacteria bacterium | reverse complement strand
GGAACCATCGGGATTGGTCAGGGTGTGGCACACGTCGCATTGCACGCCGTCGGCGTCGCCGGCCGCGAGCCCCGATCCGTCCGTCGGCGTAGAGCGGCCATCGAGCCAGCCCTCAGCCACGTGACACCGGATGCACAGGTCACCGGACCCGTCGAAATCCTGCTCGGCGATCGCGGTGGTCGCCCAGAAAATCGGGTCGCGGCTGGCGTGGGCCATCATGCTGCCCGCCCAGTTGAACCAAGGCTCTTCCAACGGCGACGGAGGGCTCGCGAAGTTTCCGTGGCAGTTGTCGCACTTGCTGACCGATTCGACGTTGATCCCGTCTTCCGGTTGCGTGCCCGGCATCTGTACGTCGGTGGGTACGGTCTCTGCGGCGGACGCGGCACTTCCAACGAACTCGATCGATGCGAGCATGAAGGCGACCAGAACGCCGACGCCGATCGGTCCGAAGGACAGGTACCCGTTGGGTCGTTGCGGATCCACGACAGTTGTCCTCCTATCGAGAAACTCAGAGTTGCAACCGACGTGCCAACCTCGTCGGATTGGACAGCGGCGAAGGCGCCTGTATGCGTTGCGGTTCGCCCCGTCTACCTCGAACTTGGGGCAGCCCGGCACAGATCGCGCAACGCTCTCGCAACCAACGTCGCCTCGCATGGGATCGGCTGTTGACGCCAAACGCCACGCAACAACGGCACTCGGCGCGAACGAGGTAAACGCGCCAGACCCCGAGCGACGCTCTACCGTTTGCTCGGAAGGAGTCCGCGTTTCGTCAGATCCTCGTCGAGCAGTGCGGTCAACTCGCGGATTGCCTGCTCACGGGAGCCCGGATCGAAGCTCTTCGATTCTGCGGTGTAGACGACTTTTCCGGTCGCGGCGTCGAACAGGTCCGTCGTGATGCGCAGCGTCGTCTGCTCCGAGACGTAGCCTGGAGAAGTCATCACGGTCCCGTAGTACCCCCAGTATCCCCAGAGGTCGGTGTAGGTCGGCTCCACCACCTGATATTGGCGATCGACGTCGACCAGCCGTGACACCAGCACGCCCTGGTAGCCGTCACGCTCGACCCAACTGCGAACCCCTTCGCGCGTCATGTCACTTGCCGAGGCGAAATATCCCGTGCTGGACACGCCCATGACGCCTTGCTTCAAGAACGCATCCGCCAGGCTGTTTTCGAACGCGGCACGTCCCCCCTCGGTCGCGCCGAGGCCGATGATCATCAACTTGCGAAAGGCACCACCGGTGTAGTTCGGATCTGCCCAGACCGAATTGAGTTTCGTCGACGAGCAGGCCGCGGCCGCGATCAGGGATATCGCGAGGATCCAGGGTGTGAGCTGGCGTGTTGTCATGGGGCGAGAGCAAAGCAAAAAGCGCGCGGCTGGCAAGCACGGGAGCCGTTTCTCCGCGAGCCGTCGAACAACCGCGCAGCCAAGATGCGAGAGATCGCGGCGAGCCTTCACGACGGCGTCAACGAACGTAGTACAGCAGTGCGTTTGGGCTGAATTCGCGCGGGTCCCCCCCCTCGAAATAACGGGGTGCCGTGAGCCCTTCGTCGAGTCCGAAAACGAAGTACCGGCGTTCGCGCAGATCGTGGAAGACCTGCAAGGTGTCCGAAGGGACGGGGACTTCGTAGTAGTTCAGCGCGTGGGATTCAGCCACGCGCCACAACTGCCCCTCTACGTCGTAGCTATCGGATACCAGAATCTGCCAGCTGTCCTCGTCGTGGTAGAACACGCGGCGCGAATAGACATGCTTCTGCCCCGGCCGCAGCAGACCCTCGACGACCCACACCCGGTGCAGTTCGTAGCGGGTACGCTCCGGGGCAATGTGCCCGACGCCGAGAATTTCACTCGCCGCGACAGTGTCGCCGTGCAGCCGGTACGCGTTGTAGGGAACGTAGAGTTCCCGCTTCCCGATGATCCGCCAATCGAACCGGTCCGGGGGACCGTTGAACAGATCCAACTCGTCGACCGTGCGCAAGCCGTCGCTGTCAGGCGCGTCGTAGTGGTAGCCGAAATACGGGTTTCGCAGCACACGCCGCAGCCCACGGCTGTAACTCCACGCTTTGCGTGGATGTCGCGTCTGGTCGATCGGCTCGATCACCAGGAACCCGTCGCCCGAGCTCAGCGATGGGGCAATGGTCTTCGACTTGAGCGCGAGCATCACGTTAGGATGTGCGCGCTGGAACGCGGTTGCGCGGGGTGAAGCGTACGGGACGCCGACCTCCTGCTGTGCAGTGACCACGCTGTAGTTGCCGCGCCGCGTGACGGCGGCGGAACCGACTCTGCGTGAGACACGGATACCGCGGAAGCGCAATGTGTGATTCCAGATGACCTCGACCGCGCTTGCGGGAATCGGGAACGGAGAGGTGACCTTCGAGTCGGTGACACCTCCCTTTCCTGCTTCGACGAGTTGGGCGTTCGTGGCGTTCGATCGAATCGCGTCGTAGACCCAATCGGGGTACGACGCCGAACGGCGAGTCGGATACACGGGCATGCGTCGCGTTTCCGGGTAGGCGAGCAGCAGCGCCTTCTGGCCTTCGGAGAGTCGTTCCGCATACTCGTCGACGTTCGAGGCGTCGATCGTGAACAGAGCGGAGTCAGCAGCGTACGGGTCTTCGTGCCAGTCTCCTTCGACGTAGCCCGCCGGCGGCGTGGTGATGCCTCCGGTCCAGGCGGGAATCGTCCCCGCGGCATTGCCCGCACGTTCGGCACCGACCGGAGTCAATTCGTCGCCGAGTCGCGCCACATCCTCGCCGCCGGCACCGGTATCGGCCAGCGAGATCGCCACGAAAGTGGCGATGAAGGCGAGCCTCCCGACGTCTCGTTTGTGTCTCGGCATGTATTCGTGCCCTAACTCGCTTTCTCGGTTGCGAATCTCAGTAATGAAACGTCAAATTGAAGCGCACGAGGTCTCGATCCTCGAAGATGTTGATCGAACCGCCACCGAAGTTTCGTACGTAGCTCAAACTCGAAGTCCAACGCTGGGTGTACTGCAGATCGAGGGCCGTGGTGAACGTCTTGCGGTGCTCGACGAAGGCCCCGCCGGGACCCGGCGTGACACCGTCTACATCGTGGGTCCACAGCAGTAGCGGCTTGACTGTGATGCCGCCGAAAACGCCTTCATAGGTGAGTGTGCCGAGCAGCCGATAGCCCC
Organism: Deltaproteobacteria bacterium; assembly: GCA_029261905.1. Classification (GTDB taxonomy): domain Bacteria; phylum Myxococcota_A; class UBA9160; order UBA9160; family SMWR01; genus JAJDAM01. Next base: position 3,767 of record JAJDAM010000923.1, on the reverse strand, counting down.
ATGAGTTCTTGTCGAACGGACCCGAGCGCGGCACCTCCCGGATGTGGACCCAGGCGACGTCGAACGAAACGAACGATTGGGAAGCGCCCAGTCGCGGCCCGAGCAACTGCCCGAGGTTCAGCGAAAGCTGCGTCTTGTCGGTGCGAAACCAGCCTTGCACGGTCTCGTCGGCCGTGTAGCTGCCAAGCGGTGTGCTCCCCAACGCGCTGGCGAGCGGGCTCGTGAACGCAACCGGCGACAGCGAGGCAGCGAGTACCGTTTCCTTTGGAATTTGTACGGGCCAGTCGAAATGGTGCGACAGTTCGGCGGCTATCAGGGTTCCGGTCGAGATCGTTGCCGTGCTGAAGCCGAGTCCCAGCATTTTGATGTCCTCGGGGTATTCGATGCCGTATTGCGTCGCATTGGCCAGATCGCTCAGCGCGAGAAGTTCGGCCGCCGGTCGAGTCACGCCGAAGGTCGCGGCGCGCGCGTTGACTGCAGCGTCGGTGGTGCTGGCGACGGCCGTGGGGTTGGCGGTGAAACCGCTGAACAACGGCAGGCGACTGTGGTAATTCGCGAAGTTCAACGAGAGCTTCGATGCGTTGAACCACGGCAAGAAGCTCTGCACTGCGAAACCGAACTGGCCGTGATCACGGGGTTTGTCGCGGTCGGCAGAGAAGATCCTCATGAAGTTCGGGTCGAAGCCCAGCGGTTGGTTGGCGGGCCGGAACGTCGCATCGAGGTCGGTACCCTGGTCGGAGAACGCCCCGAAACCCGTCACGGCGAAGTTCTCGTCGGCTCCGAACAGGTCATCGCCCGACAGGAAGGCCCCCACGGGCGGAAGTGCAACGGGTTGCCAGTCGTATTGATAAAACGCTTCGATGGCCACGCTCTCCGTCAAGTTCGCGACGCCCCAGATCATTCCCTGTCGCACGAACAGATCGCGCGCAGTCGTGGTGGGTTGCGTCAGTGCGACCAGGTCTACGGGGTTGACGACGTCGACGCCGAAGCGCAGGAACGAACTCTCCCCCCAGTTGATGACCTGCTTTCCCACGCGCAGTTGCAACGGTACGTCGGCGAGGCTGAAGTTCGCCGTCAGATAGGCGTCCTGAAGGTCGCCGCCGCGTCCGATGGCCCGGCGCCCGTCGGAACTCAGATCCGTGCGCCTCCCGTCGCCCAACTCGATTTCGAAGTCGTAGAACCCGTATCCCCGCACGAACGCGCCGAAGTTTCTCCATCGCAGCGCGAGTTCCGCTGTCCCGCGGACCTGGTTTGCCACGATGCCCTTGTCGTAGTTGAGGTTCCCGTCGTCGAAATTCACCGACATGCCGCTGCCGCCGTTTCCGCTGCCGACCAGGCGGGAATCTCGTTGTTGCACACGGGCCAGAAGCCCGTAGCCGAGCGAGAGGTTGGCGACACCCTCGACCTCGCCGATCCGAAAGAGTTCAGAGGCAGCTGCCGTAGATGAAACCAGCAGTGCACAAAGAACCGCGCAACACCGTTTCATGGAAGCGGGCCTCGTTTTCGTCGCAGGCGATCGGTGGGAAGGAAGCGTCGGAAGATGATCACTCGTACGGGGGGATCCATGGCTCGACGCCGGTGTCGAACGCGCGTCAGCAGACCCGAGGTGGTACGTTACCGCGTTCGGAGGCGTCAACCATCCGCCTCTGGTCAGGATACGTGAGGAGCCATGCCCGGTCGAACCGCACTCGCCGTGTTATTCAGCATCGTTGTGTTCGCGGTGGCGTTGTGGAGCATTGCCGCGCTGTGGGTCGATGGCTCGAGCGTCGCGGCAGTGGGATTCGGTGTGTCGGCACTGGCGGTATCGATCTGGGTGCGGCCATGGCGACGCTGGCTGCTCGTGATTGCGGCAGCCTCGATCCTGGTCATCGTCTGGTGGCGCTCGCTCGAGCCGAGCAACGATCGCGACTGGCAGCCCGACGTTGCCCGCACCGCAGCGGTTTCATTCGATGGGGACCGCTTCACGGTCAGCAACGTTCGCAACTTTTTCTACCGCAGCGAGACCGACTACGACGAAAACTGGGAGGAGCGCACCTACGACCTCGCCAATCTGCGTGGCGCCGACCTGTTCTTGTCGTATTGGGGCTCGCCATGGATCGCGCACACGATCATCAGTTGGGAGTTCGAAGGCAGTGAGCCGCTCGTGATTTCGATCGAGACCCGCAAGGAAAAGGGTGAGGAGTACTCCGCGCTGCTCGGATTCTTCCGGCAGTTCGAACTGTACTATGTCGTCTCAGACGAGCGGGACGTGGTCCGCTTGCGAACCAACCAGCGCGGCGAGGATGTCTATCTGTATCGGCTCCAGATCCCGCTCGAAACCGCACGTGCCGTATTGCTCGACTACCTGAAGGAGATCGATCGGCTCGCCAACGATCCCGAGTGGTACAACGCAGCGACGCACAATTGCACGACGGGCATCAGGCTCCACGTTCAGCACGTGTCTGCGGGGCGGCCGTGGGACTGGAGGATCCTCGTCAACGGGCAGATTGACCAACTCCTCTACGAACGCGGTACGGTCGACACGCTGTTGCCCTTCGAGGAACTCCGGGAGCGCAGCGCCGTCAGCAAGCGAGGGCTCGCCGCCGGAAACGCCGACGACTACTCGATCCGTATCCGAGAGGGCTTGCCAGGCGCCCGCGCCGCCACATCGCACCAACATCGCACTGGGGTTGGAAGATGAATCGGCTCGCTTGCTTCGAGATATCGCAGTTCGTGACAGCGCCTGAAATGCAGTACCGCGTGCGATCGCATCCAGACGCGGTCTCAGGATGAGCGACCCATTGTCCGCTTTGCTCCCGGCTATCGTTCTCGTGGTGAGTCTCGGGTTGCTCGTCGTTGCCGCGGGTGCCTTCATCCGATCTGCTGAAGCCGTGGGTCTGCGGTTCGGCCTCTCTCCGTTCGTGCTGGGGATCACGGTCGTTGCATTCGGGACATCGTTTCCCGAGCTCGTTTCGGGTGTCGCCTCGGTTCTGCAGGGAGCATCGGAGGTGGCGGTTGCCACGGTGGTCGGGTCGAACGTCACCAATATTCTGCTGATCCTGGGCGTCGCGGCGGGGTTGGGGAATGGCCTGAAAGTCGACCACGAGCTCGTGCGCGTCGACCTGCCGTTTCTGTTCGGTTCGGCGTTGCTGCTCTGGGTTTTTGGGTACGATGGCCGAGTGGGGAGCCTGGAGGGGGTCGTCGGGCTGTGTGCGCTCGGCGCCTACATCCTCTATGCAGCGTCGACCCCGGAAGCGCCAACCACCACAGTGGGTCGGAGTGCCGCTGGAATCGCACCCAAGGTCCCCGCCGACGCGAGACCGGCTGTTTCGGTACGCACGTGGTTGGTGTTCGCTGGCTCAGCGGTACTGACTCAGTTGGGGGCATACTATACGGTCGAGTCGGCGGTTCAGCTCTCGACGCTGCTGTCGGTCGGGAGTGAGGTCATTGCCGCCACCGCCATCGCGTTTGGGACGTCTCTTCCGGAACTCGTGGTCAGCGCGCGCGCAGCGCTCGACGGAAAACCCGAGATTGCCGCAGGAAACGTCATCGGCTCGAACATCTTCAATGCCCTCGGCGTCGTCGGTGTGAGCGCACTGTTTGGACCGCTGACAGTGCCCGAAAGTATCGCGAACTTTGCGATGCCCGCGATGGTGGGCGTGACCGTACTCGCCTTCTTCGTGCTCCAGGAGCGCGAGGTAACGCGGTGGGACGCCTGGCTCCTGCTCGTCTTCTACGTGGCTTTCATGCTGCAGGTGCTCGAACTCGGGTAGACCCAGCGTCCCAAC
>JAJDAM010000922.1 GCA_029261905.1 Deltaproteobacteria bacterium | reverse complement strand
GCCATGAGTACACCGAGAGCAATCTGGTATTTGCCGCACACGTAGAGCCCGACAACGCGGCGATCGCTTCCAAGCTCGATCAAGTCCGAGCCGTGCGCGCCAACAAAGCCGCCGACTGGCATGACGCGACTCCCGCAGAGATGACGGTCCCGACCACGATCGGTGAAGAGCGCCAGATCAATCCGTTCATGCGCGCATCGGATGCGGACGAGTTGGGTCGGATTCGCAGCGAGAAGGACAACTTCTAGCATTGGCGAAACAAGTCCCGTCGCGGCCCGCCGGCGCTGCGATCTCGACATACCGCTACCGCGTGCCGTTCTTCGACACCGATGCGATGGGTGTCGTGCATCACGCCAACTACATCCGGTACCTCGAGTTGGCGCGAGTCATCTGGCTCGATGAATACGACTTGCCCTATCGCCAGGTTGCCGAGCAAGGTACCCACTACGCGACGACTCGCGTCGAACTCGACTACCACTACTCCGCTCGGTTCGACGACCGGATCGACATCGCGGTCTGGCTGGACTGGGTTCGCGGCGCATCTCTGTGTATGGCCTATGAGCTCCTCTGTGGCGACACCCGCGTTGCAAGCGGATACACGGTCCACGCAGCAGTCAACAGCGAGGGCCGGGTGCGACGACTGCCGAAGGAGCGGCTGGCCAATCTGCGACCGCTGGCTGTTCGCGCGGCGCCGTAAGAGGTCGCACAACAGACCGACCGTTTCGGCAACTCAGCGGATCCGGCGGGCGAACCTCTTCGTAAACAGCGATTCCGACCACGCCGAGACTCTCGACACGGCTTCGAGGGCGTCTCCCTTGCCGGACCAATGCGATCGCACGACATCGGGATGGACGTGGTTGATCACTCGAGAAAGCGCCGCAGCCACGACGACCAGGTCATCGAGCCACCCGATCGGTCCCAGTAGGATTGCCGGAAGCAGGTCGATCGGAGACAGGACGTAGCCCACACCGAGCAGTGCAACCGCCTTGGACGTGATCGGCACGCGAGAATCCTGCAACAGGCGCATCAATAGAACGGTAAGGTCCGGAAGTAGCAGCACCAAATCGCGAACACCCGAACTCTCGCCGATGCGCTTCTCCGCGACACCGTCCCGGAGCCGATCGTAGAGCCGCTGCTCCCGAGGGTTCAGCTCGATCGTGATTTCCTCTCGAGCCGCCTGTGTTCGTCGGCCGCTTCCCGATTCACTCACATCGACTCCTATCCCCGTTCGCTCGCGCCAGAGTACACCTGACGCTCTCGTAGCGACAGCTGCGCAGTCGCGATCAACGAAACACGCTCTTTCGTTCGTTGCGTCCGCGCTCCAGCATCCGGGTGATCTGGTCCTTCACTTCGTCGACCTTGCCCTCGATGATCGCGTCCTCGTCCGATTCTTCCCCCTCGAAGTACATCGGCTCTCCGAAGTAGATGCGGTACTTCACCGGCAGCGGCAGCAGGCCCAGCGGGCCGAGCCAGGGGAACGTGAGCGTAATCGGAATCGGGGGCATGCCGAGCGCGCGGCCGAGGCTCGCGAGATTCGCGATTCCCGGTTGCTGCTCCTCGGATCCGACGATCGCGACCGGAACGATCGGGGTGTCATGCCCCAACGCGAGACGCATGAACCCGTTGCCGAATCGCTGCAGCTGATAGCGCTGGCTGAACAACTTGTTCATGCCTCGAACGCCCTCGGGGAAAGCGACGACGCACTCTTCGTTCTCGAGCATGTGGCTGCAGTTCTGGGGCGTGCCGATCAACGCGCCCGACCGGGCCGCAGCCACACTGACCCAGGGCAATCTCGCAATCCAGTACTCGCCCATCGAGCGGGCGATCCGCGGTGGCGTCGCTTCGAGCAGCAACGCCATGCCCAGCATGGCGCCGTCGAACGGAAGCTGGCCTGCGTGATTGCTGATTACCAGCACGCGACCCCGCGGTAGCCGTTCGATCCCGAAGGTTTCGACGCGGAAATAGTAGCGATACAGCAGCGCGGCCGGCAGCAGAACCTGGCGCATCCAGTCGGGACACATCCCGTACGCGTCGAAGCCGTACGGGTTGATCTCGTTCGGGACCTGCGCCAGTCGCTCATCGATCTGCGTCTGCAGATCGCGTGCGCTCAGTGGCAACAACGCCCCGGCGAAGTCGGCAAGAGCCGTGAGGCTATTCGAGGTGGCCATCGTCAACCCCGAACGCTTTGCAACGTCTCTCGGAGACCAAACATCGGGCGAAAACTGGTCGCTTCGACGAACCGATCGCCAGACAGCGTGATCGGGAACTTCAGAAAGTCGAGGGCGCCGGGCGGATACGGGATCAGCCCCATCCGAAACAACCGCGAGAACATCGGTCGCAACAGCAATTCCGGAATCGGCCACGCCGTCCCGCCGGTTTCGGCGATCGCTGTGTGCAACGGAACCTCGCCTGAGCCGGTCACATTGAAGACCCCCTGGAGACTCTGCTCGAGCGCCTTTGCGATCGCCTCGCTCAGGTCGTCCTCGTGAATGAATTGCATCATCGGGTCGAAGCCCATCACCGTAGGCACTCTGGGTTGGCGCAGATACTGGCCGATCATCGAGTGGACGAAATACCCGAGCACATTGACCGGACGCAGCACACAAGTCCGGATGTGGGGATATCGCCAGAGAAAAGCGGACGCCAACGTATCGACTTCCACGAGATCGCGAATTTCAGGATAGGAACGGCTCGCCGACAGCGGCGAATCCTCGTCCATGAAGTAGGGGTTTTCCGGAAAGGCCCCGTATACGTATCCGCTCGAAACGACGACGAGGTTCTGCACGCCATTGTTGACGCAGTGGTCCAGCAGTTGCTTCGTACCGCGGACGTTGACGTCGTGGCGCACCTTGGGATCGGCACGAAAATGGCGGATGAAGCCCATGTGCACGATCGTCGTCGGCATCTCGGTGCGAATCACATCCTCGAACTTCTTCTTGCGAACGTCAACGACGTGAACCCGAATTCCCCGCGGGTGCCCCTCCCAGCCCACCCGATCGACGCCGCAGACTTCGAAGTTCGCCATCAGCCGTCGTGCAAGGAGTCTGCCCTGGCCGCCCGAAATTCCGGTGATCAGAACTTTTTCCATAATGACCTCAGTCGTTTATGTCACTCAAATTCCGACACCAGCAGGAGTCGACCCCTCCCGTCCGGCGCCCGTTTAGTCTAAAGTAGCGTCCCCAGAGGGATCCGTTTGGTCGAACCCACTGCACGATTCGAAGATCTGAAAATACCGCTCCGGAAGTCCGTTCACGGTCTTACCGAGGTATCCGCTGTGCTCGGCGTTCCGCAGTGGTGGCCGACCGGCATGCGAATCGGCGCCGTGTTCGCTCACGGGTCGGCTCGCGACTTCAATGATCCGATCATCCTTCTGCTGCAACGCGAGTTGACCGAACGTGGCGTGATGACCCTGCGTTTCAATTTCCCGTTCGGCGAAGCGGGAAAGAAGCGCGCGGATTCCCACGATGTGCTGCGTCGGACTTATCGCGACGCGGTCACGCTGATCTCGCCGGACCCGATGTCCGCGCCCGCTCACCTGTTTCTGGGCGGCAAGGGGCTCGGCGGCCAGATTGCCGCAGATCTCGCAGCGACCGGTATCCGCGTCGACGGTGTGTTCTTCATGGGCTTTCCGCTTCATCCCCAGGGAAAACCGGACCAGACGCGTGCAGAACTCCTCTATCGGATCATTTCGCCGATGCTCTTCTTGCAGGGTGAACGAGATCGACAGTGCGAACTCGATGTTCTGCGAAAGACGCTGACGCGAGTCGGCGCGCCGACTTCCCTACAGGTCTTTCCCGAGGCGGATCAGCACTTCAAGGTGCTGAAGAAATCCGAGCGCACGGATGAACAAGTACAGATCGAGATCCTCAACCAACTAGAGGCCTGGATGGATCGGGTCGCTCACGGCCACCAATGACCGATCGACAACACCCGCCCGCAGGCGACAGCCACGACGCGTCCCGAAACTCGAGCGATCTGTATTTCCGGCAAATGCCAGTCGGCGAAATGGCAAACTTCGCTTACCTGATCGGGAGCTACGAGACTCGAGAAGCCCTGGTGATCGATCCGGCCTGGAGCGTCGATGGCCTGCTCGACACTGCACAGGCTGACGACATGAATGTCGTTGGCGCGCTGGTGACCCACTACCACCAGGATCATGTGGGTGGCAGCCTGTTCGGACACGAAATCGAAGGCGTCAGTCGATTGCTCGAGCGCAATCCGGTTCCGCTCTATGTCAACGAGCACGAGGCCGATGGCCTCCGCAAGGTCACAGGCGCTTCTGAGAGCGACTTGGCGCGGAAGAGTGGTGGGGACGTCATCGAGCTGGGACAGATCCGCGTGCGCTTGCTGCACACACCGGGCCATACGCCGGGATCACAGTGCTTCCTGGTCGAAGAGCGAGGCCGGCCCGGATCTCTCATCTCGGGCGACACGCTGTTTCTGGGTAGCTGCGGCCGCGTCGACCTGCCTGGCTCGGATCCTGAAGCGATGTACCGCAGCCTGAACCAGACGCTGAAGCAGCTACCGGACGAGACGCTGCTGTATCCGGGTCATCTGTATTCGAGTGATCCCGCCAGCACGATGGGCGACCAGAAGGCCACGAACCCGTTCCTTCGCGTCGCGAGCCTCGACCAGTTCCTGATGTTCAGGGGCGCCTGATCGTCTCTATCTGGCGAGTCACTCGTTGCCGATGATGATCTCGCCTTCCAACATCCTTCGGGCATCAGCACCCGCCGCCAGATTCGCGTCGGGCCGGACGATCTTGTAGTTGTACTTCCCGGGTTTGAGTTGGCAGAAACTCGCGAATTCGCCCGCATGGATCGGCGCAGAGCGCAGCTCGTCGTCCTTGATCGAGAAGTTCACCAGGCTGTGACAAACCATCGACTTGGCGATCTCGCGCTCGAACACGACGGTCGACGGCTGGCTGGAGTAGCTGATCCATGCGACCAATTGCCCGGCCTCCAACGTCACGAGGCGCGGGTTGAGGGACTGGTCGGTGATCAACACGACCTTGTGGCTCGTCATCCGGTAGCTGGGATCGAGCTGCGGAATCACCCCAGGCGTGTCGTAGACGATCTCGGAGGGGCGGTCATCTGCCGCAGCGGGTCCGACCATGAAACATGCAGCCGCCAACAGTGCGATGACGAACCAGCGTCGCTGTCCAGGGGTTCGGTGCGACATTTTGTCTATGCCTCCATGCAGAGGGATGGCGAGCATCCCGATGCCGATTGTATCTGCCCGTTGCCGTTGAATGTTCCGATCGATGTGTCTGACGCGCCATCCGACGCGGTGAGTCGATAGAACGAACGCGAGGTTAGAACGCATTCTCGCGCATTGCCCGAGCCCCCAGCCCACCCGATGCGGATCTTTGGCGGCGACGGCGAAATTTCTCGCAGGGCTGCGTCGCCAACAATGCGCTCGAGCTCTGCTGCGAGACTCCGTTCAGCCGCGGCACCAACGCATCGAATGTACCGCTAAGGTCTCGAAAGCGTGCCGTTTTCCAGTGTTTCGCGAGCTTGAAATCGGGCCCCGCGTCGGGTAGTTTCCTCGCGCATTGGCGGCTCCGGGGCGCGCAGATCCCCGGAGCTTTCGCTTTTTTGCTCGAGCGGTCGGAACGACTACCGGCCAACCACCTCAACCACCATCAATGCCGTTCCGGCCCCATCAACAGCCGTTCCGGCCTATCACCATTCGGAGGCCCGTCCCCCATGAAGATCATGGTCTGCCTCAAGCAGGTGCCGCATCAGGACGCGCGACTCGACGTCCGCGCCGATGGCACTTGGATCCAGGAAGACAACATCAAGTTCGAGATCAATAGCTACGACACCTACGCGCTCGAAGAAGCATTGCGCGCGAAGGACGAAGACGACTCGACCGAGGTCGTCGCCGTTTCGGTCGGCCCCGACCGCGTCACCCAGGCCTTGCGCACTGCGCTGGGAATGGGCGCCGACCGGGCCGTCCATGTCAACGATCCCGAAGCCCAAGGTTCGGATGCTCTCGGCACAGCCAAGATCCTTGCCGCAGTCGCCAAAGAAGAAAACCCAGACATCATCTACGCAGGGCTGATGGCTGACGACGACAACCTGGCTGCGGTACCGCCGATGCTCGCAGAGCTCGCCGGTATTGCCTCCACCACCGGAGCCTTGAAGGTATCGAAGGCAAACGGAACGGTGACGGTAGACCGGGAAATCGAAGGCGGCTCACACGAAGTGGTCGAAGTCCAGACTCCGTGCCTCATCGCCGTGCAGACGGGTCTGAATCAAGTCCGCTATGCGTCGTTGAAAGGAATCATGAAGGCCAAGAAGAAGCCGTTGGATGTCAAGACGGCGGCAGACCTGGGCCTTTCGGGTCAAGTGGGTGCCGGCGCGGCCAAGGTAAAGGTCGAGTCGATCAGCCCGCCGCCGAAGGGAGACCGGGCGGAGATCATCGAAGGCTCGGCCGCCGAAGCCGCAGCCGGGCTGATGGCGAAGATCAAAGAGTTGGGACTGCTGTAGGTGACACGGTCTGCTCTAGACGGGCACGGGGTGATCGAAACTCACGCCTCGGGTCCTGATCTAGAGATTGATTTCGTGCCCTCGCGCGGCACCAATCCCCTCTCGAGCCAACTCGAACCCTGAGATCAGAAGGAGTATCCGATGGGCAACATCCTCATCGTTGCAGAAATTCAGAACGGTCAGATCCGTGAAGCCAGTTTCGAACTGGCGACGGACGCGGCGAAAATCGCGAGCGACACAGGACGCGAAGGGAACCGCTTGGTGCTCGGCAAGGATGTCGCGGGCCTCGCGGAGGGTTTTTCCAAGAAGGGCGGCGGCAAGGTGCTGCATGCCGATGAC
>JAJDAM010000921.1 GCA_029261905.1 Deltaproteobacteria bacterium | reverse complement strand
ACACTCGGAACAGTTCGTCATGCCGCTTTCTCACGACGAGGTCGTTCACGGCAAAGGATCCCTGCTCTCGCGAATGCCGGGCGACGGCTGGCAGCGCTTCGCGAACCTGCGTTGTCTGTTGGCGTATCAGTTTACGCGCCCTGGTAAACAACTGGTCTTCATGGGCACCGAACTGGCCCAGGAAGGCGAGTGGGATGCCGACGGTGCACTCGATTGGCGACGTGCACAGGAACCCGAAAGGGCGGCGCTCGGCCGTTTCATGGCAGAGCTCGGACGTTTCTACCTTGCGCACCCGTGTCTGTGGCGGAGCGACCCGTCGACCGACGGATTCCGCTGGATCGACTGTGCCGACTCGAAGCATTCGGTCTTCGTCTACCTGCGGAGTTTTTTCGACGATGAACTCGTCGTCGTCTTGAATCTGACACCGGTGCCTCGCACCGATTACCGGATCGGCGTCCCTCACCCCGGAGGCTGGTGCGAGAGACTTTGTAGCGACGACATCGTGTACGGTGGAAGCGGCTACTCCCGCGAACCCCGCCTCGAGACGCAACCCGTCGCCGCTCACGGCGAAGCGCAATCATTGGTGCTCTCGCTTCCGCCGTTGTCTTGCCTCGTGCTACAACCCGCTGCCGATGGCTGACAGCCGACCTGCACTGCACCAATTGGCGGCGCGGCTGGGTGTCGAGGACGGTTACCGCTCGGCGCTCGACGGTAGCTGGGTCGCGACCACCGATACCGCTCGCGAAGCGTTGGTCGGCGCAATGAATTTCGCAGCCGACACCGAGCGCGCGGCCGAACGGTCTCTGTCTCGCCTCGACGAAGGTGCTTCGGAGCCACCCGCGCGGCGTTGTTTCGACGCCGATTCCCGTCTTCAGGATCGTTCCGCATACGGCGTTTTCGCGAACCTCTACAGCGTCCGCTCGCGAGACGACGCGCGCCACCACTGCGGTTTCGGCAATCTGGGAGACCTGGAAGACCTGGTGGTCCGGTCGGCATCCGAGGGAGCGGCATTCGTCGGAGTCAATCCCCTCCATGCGACGGTCCATCGCCCGGGCCAGTTCTGCCCCTACAACCCCGTCAGCCGTCTGTTTCGCGATCCGCTCTACCTCGACCCGGCGAGCGTCCCCGAGTTTCCGGCTTGCCCCGACGCTCTGCGCATACTCGATTCCGAAGCCTGGAACACGCGCGCCGAGCGGATGCGCCGCTCACAACGGCTCGACGTGGCGGCGGCCGAGTCCACCTTGTTCGAACTGTTGCGGCCGCTTTTCGAGACCTTCCGCGAGCGCGAGGGAAATCTGGCCGACGAGCGGCGGGGCAGTTTCGCGTTGTATCGCGATGAGCAAGGTCAGGCACTGATCGACTTTGCGACCTTCGAGGCGCTCGCCGACTACTTCGAGGCAAGTGGCGGTCGCCGCGATGCCGCCACGTGGCCACGCGAGTACCAGCACTCCGACGGGACCGCCGTGAAACGCTTTCGCGAAGAGCACCCATCGAAAGTGGAATGGCACTCGTGGCTCCAGTTCGAAATCGATCGGCAACTCGGCGCGGTCGCTCGGACTGCGAAGCAGGCCGGACTTTCGATCGGCATCTACACCGATCTCGCGCTGGGGAGCAGTGCGGGCGGAAGCGACGTCTGGTCATCGCCGCAACTGTTCGCCAGCGGCGTCAGCGTCGGGGCACCGCCCGATGCGTTCTCGCCAAAAGGCCAGGACTGGTCTTTCCCGCCGCCCGACCCCCACGCATTGCACCGCGACGGCTATGCGTTCTGGCGGCGCCTGCTGAACTCGAACCTTCGACATGCCGGTGCATTGCGGATCGACCACGCACTCGCGCTGCGCCGCCTGTTCTGGATTCCAGATGGGGCCGCCCCGTGTGACGGCGCCTATGTCCGGTACCCGACAGCCCACCTGCTCTCGGTCTGTGCCGAGGTGAGCCACGCTCACGGCGCTCTGCTGATTGCAGAAGATCTCGGCACAGTGCCCGAGGGCTTCTCCGAAGAGCTGCATGAGCGCGGCTTCCTGTCGTCGCGGGTCCTGCTCTTCGAGCGCGACGACGACGGGTTCCTGGCGTCCTCGAACTACCCGCGCGAGTGCCTCGCAACAGCCAACACCCACGACCTCCCACCGCTCGCTGCCTTCGAGACGGATACCGACCTTGCACTGCGACGGCGTGCCGGCCAGATCCCCGATGACGCGACCCTCGAACAGCGACGATTGGAGCGCAGTACCGAGCGGCGCCAACTCATCGAGCGCCTGACTGCGGATGGGTTGCTTCACTCGAGTCCGAAAATTCCAGAGACGGACGCGAGGGCAGCCGCCGTAACGGCCTTTCTATGTGCGACGCCGGCGAGACTGGTCGGGATCGCGCTCGACGATCTCGCCGGCGAGGATGAGCCGATCAACCTGCCTGGGGTCCCGCCCGAGCGACACGCGAGCTGGCTGCGTCGGATGCGCGAGCCGCTCGATGAGATCTTCGAATCGTCGCGCTCGCGGGGGATGCTTACCGCTGTACCGCCCGCTCGACGCACCGCCAAGTCGAACCACGGAACGCCATCGTGATGCTCGATCGCGTTCGATGTGGGCGCACATGCACACCTCCCCTACCCTGAGCACGATGCCTTCATCTGCTTCGACGACCGCGCTACAAACGACTCGGCCGCCCGCGCACAACGAGACACTCTTCGAGGTGTCCTGGGAAGTCTGTCATCAGGTCGGCGGGATCTACCAGGTGCTGCGCTCCAAGGCCCACGCGATGGGCGTTCGCTGGGACGATCGGTACTTCCTCGTCGGGCCGCTGGTACACGGTGTGTCGGAACTCGAGATCGAACCCGAGCCGCTGACGGGATGGATCGCGGACGTGGTCGACCAGTTCGCCGCGGATGGCCACGCCACGATGACGGGGCGCTGGCTCGTCACCGGTCGCCCCCGCGTCATCCTGCTCGATCCGACGCTGTCTCCCGAACGCCTGGAGGTACTCCGACACCGATTGCACCGCGATCACGGCATCGTTCCCGCGCGCGGTAACCCGCTGGTCGATTCCGTGATCGGATTCGGCGACGCAGTGTTCTCGTTGCTCGAAACCGTAGCGGCCCAGACGAGCGACCAGCGCATGATCGTGCAATTCCACGAATGGCTCGGGAGCCTCGCACTGCCGCTGCTGGATGCCGCGCAGCTGCCGTTTGCCAAAGTATTCACGACACACGCCACCTCGGTCGGGCGTTATGTGGCGTCGAGCGGGGAGGATCTCTACGAGCGACTGCCGACGCTCGATGCCGACAAAGAGGCGGAGCGCTTCGGCATCGAATCACAGCACGCAATCGAGCGGATCTGTGCGAAGGAGGCCGACGTCTTCACGACCGTATCGCCCATCACCGGTGAAGAGTGCACCGGCATCCTCGCGAGGACTCCCGACTACGTGACGCCCAACGGTCTGGACATGGCGCGCTTCGACCTCGGCCACGACTTCCAGACGCACCACGCCCAGCACAAGGAACAGATCCATCGCTTCGTGATGGGTCACTTCTTCCCCAGCTATTCGTTCGATCTCGATCGGACGCTCTACTTCTTCAATGCCGGACGCTTCGAGCCGCGAAACAAGGGATTCGACCTTTGCCTCGAGGCCATGGCCCGGCTGAACGCGGAGCTTCGTGCGACCGAGTCGGACCTCACGGTCGTGTTCTTCATCGTGACGGCCCGCGAAACGCGCTCGCTGGAACCTCGCGCGCTGCATGCACGAGGACTGCTCGACGATCTCGAAGAAGTCGCACAGCACATCGGCCGCGATGTCGCGGCGGAGCTGTTCCGCAACAGCGCTGCGGGCAATCCCAAGAAACTCGACGACATGGTCGATGAGTATTGGCGACTGCGCCACCGACGCATCGAGCACGCTTTCAAGTCCGACGAGATGCCAATGCTCTGCACTCATGTGCTGGACGACCCGGGCAGCGACCCGATCCTGACACACCTACGACATCTGGGGCTCACGAACGCCCCCGAAGATCGCGTCAAGGTCGTGTACCACCCCGACTTCATCAGTCCCACCAATCCACTGTGGGGCATGGATTACGAACAATTCGTTCGCGGCTGCCACCTCGGCCTGTTCCCCAGTTGCTACGAACCCTGGGGCTATACCCCTCTCGAGTGCCTGGCGATGGGAGTGCCGGCCATTACGAGCGATCTCTCCGGTTTCGGCGGCTACGTGCAAGAGGCTTTCGAGGATCACGATGAGTGGGGACTCCAGATCCTTGGACGGAGAACGAATCGCTACCACGACGTGGCGGCGGACCTGACCGAGCGAGTCCTGCAGTTCTGCAACCTCGACCGGCAGGGCCGCATCGCACTGCGCAACCAGGCCGTGATGCATTCTCACGCTTTCGACTGGTCGAGTCTCGCCGGTGCCTACCACGATGCCCATGATCGCGCGCTCGCATTGCGTTTCGGTGCCACCCCGAAAACGGTCCTTGATTCCAAGGAAGCGTGAGCCAGGCTTCGCATCGAGTCGAATCGCATCAGGACCTCGATGCGACTAACGTAGGTTTCGAACGACCTGTCGGACCGAGCAAGGGAGAGCCCGTTGGAAGTCATCGAATCAGGTGAACTCGTTCACGTAATCGAGAGGCGCGTGTTCGCAGAAGACGTGAGACGGCACTTCGTTGGGGTGGTCGAGGCGTGCTCGGACCAGGCGCTGCGCCTCCGAGGCTATCTGTTCGTCTACGACTCGGGTTCGGGGGCCTTCATGCGCAAGCCGGAACTCCGCACGCGGGTGCTCCCTCTCGACAATCGCATCATCATCAACGTCCTTCCCGATCACATTTCTGCCGAATCCATCGGCTTCAGCACGGGTTCCGACGGCAACCTGGAACTCACAGACGGGGCCGACTTCGGGCTCGATATCAGCGAGTTCAGCCCCAGAGAGTAGTTGGTCGGGCGGTGGGTCGCTGCGCGAGGACTTTGTATGCTGATTGGAACCAGCGAGGAGAACACCGTGTTCGTGAAGAACAACCCCGAGATCGGATCCCGACCGGGCACTCTGGCGATACCGCCCGAGTCCCCGTTTCCGAAAGTGACCGTCGTCCAGTACGACGTCGACTCGGTGGATCGTTTGGTGATCAACGATCTGGAGGAATTGAACTCATTGCGCGATTCGGACCGCGTCACCTGGGTGGATGTACAGGGCCTCGGCGACGAAGCGACGATTCGCGCAATCGGCGAATTTTTCGAACTCCATCCCGTGGCACTCGAGAACGCAGTCAATGTGCCACAACGCGCCAAGACCGAGGTGTATGAGAACCACCAGCTCGTGATCGCGCGGACACCCCGCATCGATGACAATGGGCTGGTCCGAACGCCGCAGGTCTGTTTCATCATCGGCAAGCGCTACCTGCTGACGTTTCAAGAGCGCTACTTCGGCTTCTTCGATCCGGTGCGGGAGAGGATTCAGGCAGGAATCGGTGCGATCCGCAGCGAAGGACCCGACTACCTCGCGTACGCGATGATCGATGCCATGATCGATCGCTACTACCCGGTTGCGCAGTACCTCTCGGATAGCCTCGAGGAACTCGAGGACATCGTCGTCGAAAACCCTCACCCGGAAGTGCTGGCGCGCACGCACGCGCTGCGGCGCCAGCTGGTGGTTTTGCGTCGGATCGGGTGGCCGCAGCGCGAGGCGATCAGCGCCATGCTCCGCGAACAGACGGACTTCTTCTCCGATCAGCAGAAGATCTATCTCCGCGACACCCACGATCACATCGCGCAAATCGTCGAGCTCATCGACTCAGCGCGAGAGATGGCCTCGGATCTCGCGGATGCCTACCTCTCCAACGTGAGTCACCGCACGAACGAAATCATGAAGGTGCTGACGCTGATGGCGAGTATCTTCATCCCACTGACCTTCGTCGCCGGGATCTACGGGATGAACTTCGAAAACATGCCCGAGCTGCACTCCCGAAACGGATATTTCTTCGCGCTCGCGACAATGGCTACGTTGGGCGTAGCGATGACGGCTTTCTTCAAGAGGCGGGGATGGATTGGCACCCCACCACCACCGGAGTTCTCCCCGGATCTCAAACGCGACTTGCCGTCCTAGCGAGAATCTCTGGCAATGGCAGAAGCCTCGATCGAGCGGCTCATGGAAAACAACCGGCGTTGGTCCGAGTCGCGCATGCAAGCCGACCCCGAGTTCTTTCGGCGCTTGTGCCACCTGCAGGCGCCGGAATATCTTTGGATCGGATGTGCGGACAGCCGAGTGCCTGCCAACGAAATCGTCGGGCTTCAGCCCGGCGAGCTTTTCGTGCACCGAAACGTGGCGAACATCGTCGCTCCTGGCGACGCCAACTGCCTGTCGGTCCTTCAATACGCTGTGGATGTCCTCGAAGTCCGACACATCATCGTCTGCGGGCACTACGGCTGCGGGGGCGTGGCAGCCGCACTCGATACTCACCCGGGCGGCGCACTCGGTCACTGGCTCGACAACATCGAACAGGTGCATGATTCTCATCGGGAAGAAATCGACTCCCTCGAGAGTCCAGAGGCCAAATCGCGGCGGCTTTGCGAGCTGAACGTCCTCGCGCAGATCGATCGCGTCGAGGACGCGA
>JAJDAM010000920.1 GCA_029261905.1 Deltaproteobacteria bacterium | reverse complement strand
CACGGAGGTGTCGGGTCGCGCCTGTGTGTTCATCCCCGATCTGTTCGAGATGGAGCGAGAGGCCGCCGCGACGCTGTTGGCACTCGCTGAAGGGAAGCCGCCATGGCCGGCGATCGATGTGGACCGGGCAATTGCCTGGGTGGAATCGCGGCTGGAGTTGAAATTGCCGACGAGCCAGCAGAAGGCCGTCGCAACCGCACTCGGTTCGAAGCTGCTGATACTGACGGGAGGACCGGGTGTCGGAAAGACGACGCTCGTTCGCGCCGTGCTGGATATCCTGACCGCGAAGGGCGTGCGTCCTGCGCTCGCCGCACCGACGGGTCGCGCGGCGAAGCGCCTTTCCGAAGCGACCGGCCACGAAGCCCGCACCATTCACCGCCTGCTCGAGACGGACCCTCGGACGGGGGGCTTCAAGCGCGGGCCCAGTCGTCCGCTCGACTGCGACCTGTTGGTCATCGACGAGAGTTCGATGATCGATGTCCCTCTGCTGCACGCGCTGATGCGTGCGGTCGCTCCGAGGACCGCATTGTTGTTGATCGGCGACGTCGATCAGCTGCCGTCGGTGGGACCGGGACACGTCCTTGCGGACATGATCTCGGCCGGAAAGCTCAGCGTCGTCCGGCTCACCGAAGTGTTCCGTCAAGGCGCCGAGAGCCAGATCATTGCCGCCGCGCACCAAATCAACGCGGGCCGGATGCCGTTATTCGAATCTTCGGTGGACTCGGATTTCCGTTTCGTCGAAGCGGATGACCCCGATACCGCCGCAGAGCGAATCGTGACGGTCGTCCGCGATCGAATCCCTGCGCGATTCGGTTTGAGTGCGATCCGCGATGTACAGGTGCTCTGTCCCATGCACCGTGGCCGGGTCGGAGCGCAGAGCCTGAACCTCGAGCTCCAGAACGCGCTTCATCCACCGCGGTTGGGAGAACCCAGCGTCGAGCGCTCCGGCTCGCGTTTCTCGGTGGGCGACAAGGTGATGTGCATCGAAAACGATTACGACCGCGATGTATTCAATGGGGATCTCGGTTGGGTGACGGACATCGACGCCGAGCACACGCAAATGACGGTCGAGTTCGACGGCCGCGCGATCGCATTCCCATTCGATGAACTCGACCGTCTGGTTCTCGCGTACGCGATCACGATCCACAAATCGCAGGGCTCCGAGTACCCCGCCGTGGTGATTCCGCTGACCACGCAGCACTACCCGATGTTGCAGCGCAACCTCATCTACACGGGCGTGACGCGCGGCCGCAAGCTGGTCGTGTTGGTGGGGCAGCGCCGTGCTCTGGGGATCGCTCTACGCAATGCCGACGCGGGAAAGCGCTGGTCCAAACTGGGCGAGTGGCTGCGCGAGGAACACACAGGCGCCGCCAGTCGTTAAAAGCGATCCGACGCCCAGTACACCGAGGAGTCGTGTCCCACCAGCTTACGGATCAGATCGGCGTCGGTGACGTCGGCTGGCATCTCGGCGAGCGCGAGCAGGCGAGGGCGGTCGATGACGCGCCACATGTTGTCTCCCCAATCGATCGATTGAATCGTCGCCCCGGTCTCCGACAACGCCTTGGCGAGTTCGGAATCATCGGTGCGGTGTGCGAGCAGTGCGCCGGTATCGGGGGCCAGCTCGCAAAGCACGCGAGCGAGTTCGCCTCTTCCATCCGGCGCGCAGCCGTGTTCGGTGATCCGGGGAATTCCCTCGAAGTCGATGCGTCGGGCATACGCGACGATTTTTCCGTTGCGCTCGACGACGCGGAAGTCTTCTTCGGGGTTGCCCGCATACCCGAGCTGCGCGAGCCAGTATCGGCGATCCCGAACGACCGAACCGTCCGCTCGAAGGTTGTAGTAGTCGTAGATGCGCTCGACCCGATCGAGATCTGTTGCGACGAAAGGCCGCGAAGACTGCGCGGATGAACTTCGCGTCAAACTCCAGGCGGGACGAAGCAGCTGCACCCAGTCCAGCCGCTGATAGAACGAGATTCGCGCGGCGAACAGCAGCGACAACGCGTGGCCACGGCGCTCCATATCGTCGATCGCGCGTCGCAGGAGTTCCGTCGCGATCCCGCGTCGTTCGTAGTCCGGATGGGTCGCGACGCTTCCGATTCCGCCGATCGGAATCACTTGGCCCTTCAAGCGAATCGACTTGTCGAAAATTTGCGTCACAGCGACGATCCGCTCACCGTCGAGCGCGACCCAGGTGTCTTTGGGGCCAACCAGCGCATCCGCATCGAGATACCGGGCGAACAGTTCGCGTTCGTCGAACGCGGTCTCCAACAGATCGAGCAGCGGGCCCCGCTCGTCATCGCGCAGCGTTCGGAAATCGATGCCATCCACGCACAGGTTGTAACACGCTACGAAGCGCAGATCAGGTGGGAGGATAGATGACCAGTCTCAAGGCAGCACCCGCAAGAATCATGCAGCCGAGAGCTGTGAGCACGAATCCGATGCCGCCTGCATAGAACCAACGCAGCACCGGGGGGCGCTCCTCGGGAAGCAGCAGCGAGTGAAGTGACGTCGGCTTGAGCCACCATTTGTCGGGCAGCTGGTCGCGCGGCCGCAACGCGCGTCCGAGCGCGACGTGATACCAGAACCCGGTGGGCACACCGAGTGCGAATCCGACAGCGAGAAACACCAGGGCCGAGTCGAGTACCCACTGCAGCGGTGCCATCAACGTTCCGCACAGAATGGAGACGATCGAGACGACGATGACCGATTCGATCAACGCACAGCCCTGGATGTGAACCCCGATGCAGCCCTCATCACGTCCTGATCGACCGGTGTCTAGAGGTTGCCAACCACCACGGGTTTCGCTGCGGTGGTTTGACGTTCACTGCGAATGCTCCGCCATTCGATCAACGCCGGCAATACGACCAGGTTGCACAGGATCGTGAACCCCATCCCGATCGTCAGCACGATGCCCAGACTCGCCATGCCGCGATGAGAGGAGAATGCGAGGGTTCCAAAACTGACGGCAGTGGTGATCGCGCTGTAGAACACGGCTCGCGCGGTCGTGGTTCCCAGCAGTGAACCATCGGTCGGTGAAAGTTGTTTCGAACGCTCGACCAGGTGGATCCCGCTGTCGACGCCGATGCCGAGTAGCAACGGGATCACGATGACGTTCGCAAAATTGAACGGCACATCGATGAGCGCGATGGCCGCACACGTGAGTGTGGAACTCAACAGCAGAGGCGACAGAACCAACAGCACATCGGAAACCCGTCGCCACAGAATCCACAACAAGATCCCGATACAAACGATGGCTGAAATCAACGCCTGACGGAATGAGGATTGGGTCGCCTCGGCGAACTCGACCAGATTGATCGCGACGCCCGCGGCGTTCGGAGCGAGCGATCGAACGTCCGAGACGAACTTGGCGAACGCGGGCCCGTCAGCGAGGGAGTCTCTCGGGTAGATCTGGACTCGCGCCCGTCCGTCAGCGGCGACCAGTCGTTCCACCAGGGGGGCAGGGAGATCGTCCAACCCGACCGATTGAGGCGCCAGCGCGACGCGCAGGCGTTCCATCTGGGATGGAAAACCGGACAACAAGATCTTCTCGAGGCTCGCGAGCGCGACTTCCGGGTTCTGGTCGCGTTCGACCTTGTCGAGAAACACCCCGAGTTCCTTGCGGAGCAGTCGCATGCTCACCAGCAGTGGCGAATCACCACGCGTGGCACCCGCGCGGCCGAGGAACTGGAAGAGCGCCCGAAGCGCTTCGACCTGGGCTTCCACCGGCGGATGGGCCGCTTGTTCGCTCGGCGAGCGATGCTCCGGCAGGAAGTACGAGATGTCGGTCAGGACTTCGCGTTTCTCTTCCTGATCGACGGGGATGTAGTTCTGCAACGTGATCGTCTGTTCCACGCTGTCGAGTTCTTCGAGCTTTGCGCTGAGCGCCGTGGCCTGTTCGAGATCGGGTGCCACCGCATTGACGAACCATGGCGACGCCATTCCGGATTGCTCGAGCAGGTCATTGAAGGCCTGCCACGACTCGGTGTCCGGGTTTCGCATGTTGAGGACGTTTTGATCGAAACGCACGTTCGGCAGCATGAACAACGCCCCGATCCCCAACGCGGCGGCGCAGCGGAGGATCGTCTTGTGATGCCGCGCGAGCTGCGGGAGCGAGTTGGGGTCGAACCGCAGTCGTCCCGAAACCTTCGAAGCCGAATCCAGACCGAGCCACGACGAGAGCAGGGCCGGGATCAACGTGAGCGTATGAACGAAGATCAAGGCCATTCCGACACCCGAGATCAACCCGAGTTCGGCCACGCCCCGGTAGTCGGTCGGGACGAACACGAAGAAGCCGATCGCTGTGGTCACCGTGCACAGTGCCAGCGAGCTCCCGACTTCCT
>JAJDAM010000919.1 GCA_029261905.1 Deltaproteobacteria bacterium | reverse complement strand
CAGGCTTCATCCACCAAGTGCTCTACGACAACTACCTCAAGGACCATCCCGCTCCTGAGGACATCGAGTACTACCTGTGCGGCCCCCCGCTGATGATCGCCGCCTGCCAGATGATGCTCGACTCGCTCGGCGTCGAACCCGAGAACATCCTGTTCGATGACTTCGGGGAGTAGCCGTCCGGAGCGACTGACTCCACGCGCCAGGATTCTGCTCCCCGTCTTTCTGGTGCTGCTCGTTGCGCTGGCGGTGCGCCAGCTGTGGTACACCGCACCACCGCGGGCCGAACTCGCCGGCGCGGCGATGGGTACGCGTTGGTCGGTAGTGCTCGATGCTACCGGCCGCGCGCGCGCCGACGTCGAGCGTGCCCGCATGGCAATCGAAGAGCAGTTCACTGCCGTGGATCAGCGCATGTCCACCTGGGATCCGGACTCGGAACTCAGCCGCTTCAACCGCCACGCCTCCGTGGAACCGTTCCCGCTTTCGGCCGAGACGCTCGAGGTGCTCGCGATTGCACAACAGGTGAGCGAGGACTCCGGAGGTGCCTTCGACGTGACCGTGAGCCCGCTGGTGGCCGCCTGGGGCTTCGGCCCGGGCGCTCGGGCGCCGGGACAGGCGCCCGAGCCCGCCGAACTCGCGGCACTTCGCGCTCTCGTCGGCTACCGGCTCCTCGAACTCTCACCGGCCGAGGGCGCGGCGCGCAAGTTGCACCCCGGGATCAGCTGCGACCTCTCGGCCGTCGCAAAAGGTTGGGCGGTGGATCGCGCCGCCGAGGCGCTCGCGGGCCTGGGCTTCACGGACTTCCTGCTGGAACTCGGCGGCGAGGTCCGGGTAAGGGGCGAGCGGCCGGGTGGCAGTGCCTGGCGTGTGGCGATCGAACGGCCCGACCCCGACGCGCGTGCGGTGCAGGCGAGCATTGTGTTGCGTGACGCGGCGCTGGCCACCTCCGGCGACTATCGGAGCTTCTATGAGCGGGACGGCGAGCGCCTGAGCCACCTGCTCGACCCGCGCAGTGGCGAGCCCGTGCGCCATGGGCTCGCCTCGGTGAGCGTGGTGCACAGTGAGGCCGCCCTCGCCGACGCCTGGGCGACTGCCCTCGCGGTGCTGGGCCCCGTGGAGGGCTTTGCCCGTGCCGAGGCCGAAGGGCTTGGCGCCTATTTCATCGAGCGCACCGCGGCCGGGGGCTTCGCGGTGCGCGCGACCGCTCGCTTTCCGCGCGTGCGTCCGGCGCGAATCGCGTCCGCGACTCCGCCGCGCGACCCGCACGGGGGAAGGCCCTAGACTACCGGTATGGCGACATTCCTCATGAGCCTTGCCGTTTTCGTCCTTGTCTTCCTGGCGATGTCGCTCGGTGTTCTGGTCCAGGGCACCCGGCTGCGGGGGAGCTGCGGCAGGAGCGGCGAGGACTGTGCGTGTAGCCCCCTCGCGGCCCGCCACTGTCCCGAGCGTACCCGCCACAGCTGAGGTGATCCCGACACCGCTCCAGCAATCCGAACGATTCCCGGCTCGTTCGTCGCACCACCGTCTCTTGAACGCCGAACCTGACTCGAGAAACCATCGCTTCGCGTCGGCTGGGATCGTGCTTTCCACTGTGCTTTCTACTCTGCTTTCTACTCTGTTTTCCGCTGACAGGGCGCCACCCCGCGCCGGGATCTGGATCGCGTTGGTCGCGCTCGCATTCGGCATGACGCATCCGGCCAACGCTGAATCATCCACGGTCGAATCACACAGCGCCGAGCTTGGCGATCATCTTCTTCATTCGGGCCGCCTCGTCGGCGACGCCGGTGGAGTGCGAAACCGGCTCGGCCGGCTCGGCATAGATCTGCAACTGTTCTACAACGAGTACCTCTCGGGTAAACCCTCGGGAGGCGGCGCCAACACAAGTGGCGTGTTCGGAAACAGTGGAAGCTACGATTTCTTGGGCCGAATCGATCTCGACGCGCTGTCGGGTTGGCGCGGTGGGAGCGTGTTTCTGCACGTGAAGGGCCAGTACGATCGCAATCTGAACGCTGACGTCGGTGCGCTCTCGGATCCGATCGACGACGCAGACTTCGATGAGGGGATCTATGTCGACGAGCTGTGGATCGGGCAGTCGCTCTTCGATGGACGGCTGCGCGCGAGTCTCGGGTTCGCAGAGCAGCAGACGATCTTCGATCGCAACGCCTATGCGAATAGTGAGGATCGCCAATTTCTATCGACCTACCTGGACAACAACGCGGCCGTGCCGCTCCCGAATGGCCTCGCTGCGATGCTGCAGGTCGCTCCACTGCCTTGGCTGGAAGTCGCGATCGGCGTTGCCGATGCGGACAACCACCCTCGAAAGGCGGGCTTCGACACTTTCTTCGACGATGTCGAAAGCCTCACCGCGTACCTCGAACTCACGCTGCGTCCCCGGCTCTTGCCGATCGATCTTCCGGGCAACTACAGGTTCGGGGTCTTCGTGGATGGGCGCGAGCTGGTGGATTTTCGCAGTCGCCGAAGGAGTCGCGGCCACGTGGGCGCCTACGTGAGTTTTGATCAGCTGGTCTGGCGCGAGAAAGCCGGTCTGCCCGAAGGAGTCGGCTTGTTCGCGCGTGCAGGGTACGCGGATCGCGACGTCAACCGCGTGGCCTGGTTCTGGTCGCTCGGCTTCGAATCGCTCGGCGCGTTGCCTGGGCGCGATCGCGATGCGATCGGATTCGGTGTCTATCAGACCATCGGTTCGGCCGTGTATCGCGACAGGGTCAACCGCGATTTTGATCGCGAGACCGGCATCGAGTTCTACTACGCGATCCACGCATTCGGATGGCTGGTTGTCACGCCCGACATTCAATACATCTTCGATCCGGGAGCGAGCGGTGCCAACCGAAACGCTCTTGTCGGAACGCTGCGCTTCCGGGTGAGCTTCTGATGCGGACATGGATCTGGACGGTACTTCTGTTGAATCTCAGCGTCGCGCTCGGGTGCCGGGGGCCGGCTCAGTGGCGTTACGAAGATGCGCTCGAACGAACTCCTGTTCGCGCCGCGCACGGCGTCCACGACGAACGGCTCGCGGTCGTGATGCGCGAACTCGACCGGTCGCGCAACGAGCGATTGACCCAGTCGTTCGATGTGCGCGAAAGAGCCGAGCGCCAGCACCGCGAGTTCGCCCGAGTCGCACAGGCGATGGCCGAATCTGCCGCGCGAATTTCCGCAGCCCCTCCGCCTGGTCTCGACGCCGATCAGCTGGCCGCTTTTCGGTCTTCCGCGGCCGATCTCGAGCGTGCGAGCACCCAGCTTGCACAAGAGGGCTTGGGTGGGCCTCGGCGACGAGCTCTGCTCGCCGAGATCGACTCTGCCTGCAACCAGTGTCACGGTCGCTTTCGCATCCCCGGCGTCGTGGAGGGCGATGACTGATCGACAGGTCTATTTCACCATCTCTACCGCCAAGGCCTCCGCGCGCTCACGCAGCTTGTCCGAGTCGCGCGCAAACAGCGGTACGATCAACTGCTCGACGCCGAGTTGCTCGAACTGCTGCCTCGTGTCGGCGTCCGGGTGCCCCTTCGGAGCGACGTGAATCGCTACGTCCGATCGCGAGCGCCCCACTTCGCCGAGCAGCGCGTCGAGACTCTTCAGATGGGTTTCGAGTTCCGCCGGAGTCAGGTTGTAGCCGAACCAGCCCTGGCCGATTTCCGCAACGCGGAGCAGCGCGGCGCGGCTCTCGCCGCCGTAGGTCAGTGGAGGGTGAGGCGTCTGTGTGGGCTTCGGGTTATGCAGGCACACGGGCCGATCGTAGAACTCGCCCTGGAACTGCGACACTTCGTCGCACCAGAGTGTCTTCATGACCGCGATGCACTCACGCGTTCGCGCGCCTCGTCGTTCCCAGGGGACGTCGAGCGCCGCGAACTCTTCGCGGAGCCAGCCGACGCCGATCCCGAAATCGAGACGTCCTTTCGACAGGTAGTCGAGGTCTGCGACCTGCTTGGCGGTATAGATCGGGTTCCGCTGCGGAACGAGGCAGATACCGGTACCGAGTCGTATCCGTTCGGTACACGCGGCAACGAAGGTGAGCGCGGTGAGTGGCTCCATCACACCGTCGGGGTTGCCGGGGATTCGCCCGTCGGGCGAATACGGATACCGCGACGCGTACTCTCGAAAAAACACGACGTGTTCGGGGACCCAAAGCGAGTGAAAACCGCTTTGTTCAGCGATTCTCCCGAAATCCGCAATCAGGTCGGGAGATGTCGCGCCACTGAAGCCGGTCTGGACGCCAATTTTCATCTGGAACCTCGCTTTCACGATACGTCGATTGAGCCGCAAACGGGACCTGCTCTCCCCATTTCCGACCACGCCCCAAGCTGCGTGTGCTTTCCCTGATTTTTTCGTGTACTAGCGTCCTACTCTATCCAATCGATCACGGCCGCGTACAGGGGAGGGTCCATGGGCGTCGAAATGAACGGCATCGCGCACATCCAACTCACGGTGAACGACCCGGACCGCTGTGTTCCGTTCTGGGAGAAGCTCTGCCACTTTCTGCAGATGAAGACGCTGATCAAGGGCGATGGGATCGTCTACTGCATCGGTAGCCGCACCGGGATACTCGTGAGTGGCGCGAGCGACGAGAATCGCGCCACCGCGTTCGATCAGAATCGTGCCGGACTTCACCACTTCTGCTTCCGCGCTCGTAGCGCGGAAGACGTCGACGCGGTCCACGATTTCGTGGTTCGCGAGCTCGATGCGAAGGTCATTCACGCACCCGAACTGGGGAAGTTCGCGCCGGGCTACTACTCGGTGTTGTTCGAGGATCCCGATGGGATTCGCGTCGAAGTGAATCACGTCCCAGGCAGAGGTCATCTGGGTGATGGAGGTCGCCTCGGGCCGGGTGGCAAGGGGCCGCGGAGTGAGCGATAGCGTGACGCAAATCCTTCTCGTCGAGGATGAACCCGGGATCCAGCTCGCCATGCGCGGGCTGCTTCGGCGCGATGGCTACGAGGTGCAGGTTGCGAGCACGGGGGAGGCCGCGCTCGAAGCGATCAGTGGCGGTGGGTACGACCTCGTTCTGACCGATCTTTCGCTGGCCGATGGACTCAGTGGCCTCGATGTCGCGCGATGCGCTCGCGCGAATGATCCGCCGGTCCCGGTCATCTTGATTACCGCCTACGGATCCGATGAGATTGCCAGCGAAGCGGCCGCGGCGGGAGTCTGCGACTACGTCCCCAAACCGTTCGACAACCAGGTGGTTCGAGATGTCGTTCGGCGCGCGCTCGGGCGGTAGGGAAGTCCGCGGAGATCGATGCATCATGTCGGCCAGGTTCGCGCCCTTGCCACTGTGGAGGTTGCGCACGGCGTCCCAGTCGTCTCCGGCACACAGCTGTACCTCGTCGAGTTCCGTGAACAGGTAGACGTACTTCGGTGCGTCGTGAGTGTGGCGCGGATCGCTTGCCATGTATTTCCCCCGAACGAGATGCTGCGCCTCATGACGTTGCGGAGTTCAGGCGTTGCAGCTGCAACGCCCAAGGTCAAGAATGTCGTGAGACGCAGCAGGCCTGAAACTCATTGCAGCAACAAGCCTGCCGACAAGAGCAGCGAAAACAGCAGCGCGAGGCGTGACGCGCGCGGTGTCATGCGCAGCAGCGCCGCCGTCGTGTTCTCCGTCAGTACCCGACGGCTGATGATGCTGGCCTCTGGCAGTGTGAGCAGCGGCAAGAGAATCCACGGGGAGTAGTGGCCCCCCAGCCACCAGACGACGGGCAGCGCGTAGGCGAAAATCGCGAGCAACACGAACTCGGTGCGGCTGCCGGCCAGCCCGAAGCGCACGGCAACAGTTCTCCAGCCCTTGGCCCGATCGAAATGGCGGTCGCGAATGTCGTCGATGATCAACACGTTGGTGACCAGCGCGCCGCAGGGCAGGCCCACCACCCACACTGGCCAGGGGATTTGCTGCCACAACTGCTGCCAGCTGTAATGGTCTCCACTGACACTGGCCAGCTGGATGTAATAGGTGCCGACTACAGCCACCACCCCGAACATCAGGAAGAACACGGGTTCCGCCAGACCGAAACGTGCATAGCGAAAGGGCAGGGCGGCATAGCCGAGGCTGGACAGCACACCGATGACACCGAGAACGGCAACTGGCGGGCCACCGATGGTGTACAGCCAGAGCCCCGGCGCCACGCCGAGAACAAAGCAGGCCGCCATGACCCGACGCAGCTCACGCAGCGGCAGCACACCGCTGCACACCGCTTCGAGCAGCTCTGGGTGTTCAGGCACATCGGCGTGCCGACGAAGCAACTCGTGGTTGTCGGCGAGTACGCCCCCGAGATGAATGAGCCATGATCCGAGAAAGGCCAGCAACACCACCCAGGGAGAGAACACACCCTGCTGCACGGCCAGCGCGACCCCGACCATCACCGGTGCCGCGGCGGTCGGCAGCGTATGGCTGGGGTACAGCAGGAAAGTCAGCCAGATACTGCGCTTGTCGGGTGTAGGTGTCACGCGCATCCGGCTCTGCTCCTGGTTGAACGCCAGCATAACCCGATGCGCTTGCACCATCGATACGTCTGGAAAGAGACGGCATGATGGCCGCGTTTCAAACGAGCCTGCTGGCCTGTATCGGACGCCGACCGCCTCGCTGACCGCGTCGAGAACAGCAGTCAGCTACGACACTCCCGCGCAATTTCGCAGTCGAGTGGCGAAGGCGTCGTATGACCGATGAGTTCCGGGTTGTCGATTTCGCCCGCACGCCGCCGCGCCCTCGTCTGGCGACGACGCTGCAATCACCGGTGTTCGAGTATCTTCAGCGTGGTCTCGGGGTTTCGGGCACAGCACGGTCGCTCTCGGCCTCTGATTTGCGCGGGTCGTTCGAAAGAACGGCCGGGACGACGAATCGTTCGACCAGAGCGCGCTCCTCTTGCTCCGTCTGTCCGGGCAACGTCAACAGAGAGATGATCACGCGCACCATCCAGCGTGCTCCCATTCGGCCAGGCGACTCTTCGGATTCTGCGCCCTGAAGGTTCGCAACGAAAGCGTCACCCAGAGAGTCGATGACCTCCGAGCCACGCGACATACGCGCGGTAATCCCGGACTCGGCGGGTTCGAACCACGCTGCCATCGCCGGATTGGCGCGGACTTTCCGAACCGACCGCACGATGTATTCGCAAAGTTGCTCAGAAGGGTCTTCGATGTCTTTCAACTCGACGCGAAGTTCGGCTACCAACCGCATCGCCCGGTCGTTGACGAAAGCAAGATGCAGTTCGTGGCGATTCTTGAAATAACGATACAGGGTGCCGCGAGAACAACCCGCGTACCGGGCGATTTCTCCCATCCCCGCACCCGAGACACCCAGGTCGACGAATGCCCGCGCGGCTCCGTCGAGAATTTTCTCTACCGCGAGGTCGGGACTCTCTTCGCGCAGCCAGCCGCCCGACACTATGCTGCGCCCGCTGCATGGAATGGCGTCGAGGTATTGCGTCGCACATAGTTGCCACCGGCCAGGACATGGCCGCGAAGGGCCTCGTACATCGGAAACGGGTCGCGCCCGGTTTCTCCACTGCGAGGTTCGGAGGCGATCGGTGATGCCTGCGGATGTGCCGACACGCGTGCCTCTCGACGGTTGAAGCTGAACGGGCAGACGGATAGAGGACTGTACAAAATCGAAAATTTGTTCAGCCACCGATTCTGCAGCAGCAACCTCGCGGTGGTGTCCATGTACCCGCCTAGAGTCCGCGCTTGGCCGATTCGCTCACGTAGCCCGGCTTGCCCGCCGCGTCCCATTCCTGGGCCAGCTCGAAGAACTCGGGACCCATCGGGTTCTGGCCGCGAATCGGCATCGACCCGCGGCGGATCGTCCAATCGAACGGCGACAGTTCACCGGCGCGTACGTAGTGCCGCTCGGCCGCTTCGGCATTGCCGGCCTGGCTCAGGTGCCAAGCCAGCGCGAACTCCGCGCGGGCCAATTGTTCGTCTGCGGTCGGTGCCATCATTCGTGACTTGATCGATTCGGCGTCCGCGTTCTCGATCGTCCCGTCATTGACCCAGGCGCGCACGGCCGCCAGGTGCGGCGCGGACTCGAGCCCATGGAACTGGGTGAACATGTCGCTTCCATATTCGATCGCGTTCGGCCGGACGATCTTCCCTTTGTCGATCCAGACGACAGTCGACACATTGATGATCCCGTACAGATCGGCAACCCGGTGTTCGGTGTCGATCAAGCTGGGGTGGGTGGGTTTCGCCTTCTCGATGTACGGCCGCGGGTCTTCACGGTTCTGGTCGAACGCGACGGTGATCACGGTGAAATCCCGATCCTGGAGTTCTTCGTAGAGTTCCTGCCAGACCGGCAGGTCTTCGCGGCAGCCTCACCAGGATGCGTATGCCACCAGCAATACCTTCTTGTCACTGTGGTCCGACAGTCGGTGCATTGCGCCCGCGAGGTCGGGCAGCTCGAAATCGGGTGCCTCGAGCGATGCGAACTGTGCTCGTCGGACATCGGCCGATGCTCCCAACGCGGCGACATGGTTCTCTGCGTCGAGTGCCAGCGGGCGGCCGAGGGCGTTGGCGAGTGCATCGAGAGCGATCCCGCTTTCGGCGATACGATCGTCGCGCACTGGAACGCACACCTGGCCTCGGCACAGTCCTTCGGGCTTGAGTTCCCATCCCAATGCCGCGCGGACCGCTTCGGGAGCCAAAGTAACGTTTGCGCCGTCGACGTGGGCTGTGGTTTCGATCGGTCGGGATTCATCGATCAGTGTGAATGTCGTCTCGCTCATGTTTCTCCTCATTCGGCTCGTGGTGGAGCGGTGCACTGTCTTCGTTCAAGCTCGAAATGCCGGCATGACCTTTTCTGCAAACAATCTTGCGGCGGGTCGGGTGTCGCGGCCGAAGAATTCGATCGCGAACATCGTACATCCCAGCGCTCGGTGCTTTTCGATGCGCTCGATCACCTGTTCGGGCGAGCCCCAGATGCCATGTTCTTCGAGGCTCGCGCCCATGTGGCCGCCGTACACCTTATGAGCCTTCCCCAGGTGCTCCTTCGCGGTCGCCGCGTCGGGGGCGATGACGATCGTGCATT
>JAJDAM010000918.1 GCA_029261905.1 Deltaproteobacteria bacterium | reverse complement strand
GGTCACTGACTGCGTTACGAAACCTCGCCGTAGCGCTGCTAGGACTGCGGTTTCGCGCCTTGCCAGTGACCCGAATCGACGCCCTCGGTGTTCAACGAACTTCTGGAACACAACACTAGACGCGCGGCCCTCGCAGCCGCTGGGCGAGCCGCTGATGCGCTGGATAGGGAGGGGAAGCGGATGGCGCGACGTCCCAGATTGCGGCTCTGCCGGCCGGCGCGTAGCGGCGTTTCAACTCCGCGACCCTGCGCAACGGCACAGCCAGGTGATCCGCGGGCTGGCGCTCGAGTTGCGCCAATACCTGATCTCGAAGGCTCGCATCGCGACACACCAGGAACGCATCGACGTCGGCCGCCAGAGCACCGGTCACGAGTTGCTCGGGACTGTACCGGTCTGCGACAGCCTTCATTTCCAGGTCGTCGGAGAAAACGACCCCGTCGTAGCCCATTTCCTCTCGACAAATCGCCATGATCGGTCGCGACAACGTTGCGGGCCGATCTCCGTCCAAGGCAGGAAACGAAACGTGAGCCGTCATCAGGCTTGCGACGTCCGCCTCGATCGCCGCTCGAAACGGCGGCAGCTCGACGTCACGCAGTCGCGCCAGGTCGTGATCGAGGCGCGGCAGCTCGAAGTGACTGTCCGATGACGTATCGCCGTGACCGGGGAAGTGCTTCGCGCAGGCCGCCACACCCGCCGCCTGCATCGCCGCGACGAAGCAGCGTGCGTGCTCTGCCACCCGGGCCGGATCACGCGAGAAACTGCGGTCGCCAATCACGGGATTGTCGGGATTGGTATCCACATCGACGCACGGCGCGAAGTCGAGCGCGATTCCCACATCGAGCAGTTCCCGCGCCAGCGCAGTCGCCACCTCGGCCGTCAACTCGAGATCCGCATGCTCGCCGGCGCTCCGCATCGGGGGCCATTGTGTCCAGGGCTCCCGCAGCCGTTGAACGCGACCCCCTTCCTGATCGATCGCGATCAGCAACGGCACCTCGGCCGGCGCTGCGCGGTGCAAAGACGCGTTGAGTTCCAGCAATTGAGAATGGCTTGCGATATTGCGAGCGAAAAGGACCACTCCGCCGATGCGCCCTTCGGCGATCAACCGCTCGAGGTCTTCGGGGAGGCTGGTCCCTTCAAAACCGCAAAAGAGCAGCTGGCCAGGCTGGTCATGAATCGAGTCGGGCATTCCGGCAAGGTACCGGGCGCTGGAGTTCGGCGCTCCGATCCGCTAAATCACAATCAGCATGAGAATGACATGAGTTTCTCCCGCGCCACGGTCGTCGCCTGTCTCGCGCTGGTCGCCTCGGTTTCCAGTGCGAAGGCTCCGCTGGCGACCGACGCCCGACTCGAACAAGCGGCTAGCGCAAGCCTCACAGCCGCACTGTCCGAACTGCGATCGGTCCTATCGGACGGCTCGTTGGGCGCAAACCGGATGAACGCGGTTCGACGCGTCCTTCGGAGCCGTGTGGATTATTCGAAATTTGCTCGGTTCGCGCTCGCGCGGGATACCGGCGGATTTTCGAGCGAACAGCTCGATCGTTACGAATGCGAATTCAACGAATACCTGTCTCACCTGCTCGGCACTCGGCTCGCGCAGTACAAGCAGGAACAATTCAAAGTCACCCGAGCCACCGCGCTGCCGAATCGGGATGTCGTGTTGAGTGCCCGAATCTCCGGGGGCAACCACGATGGGAAGACCGCCACGTTCTTGATGCGCGCGTACAGCCAGTCACTCGACGACTGGCGGGCGATCGACATCGCATTCGACGGCACTCGCGTCCGTCAACTCCTGCGCGATCGATTCGAGCCCGCGCTGCGAAAAGGCGGCCCGGAGCGATTGATCACGATGATCCAGCAGCAGACCCCACGGCAGCCAAGTTGCACGAGCAGTTCTTCGAGTGACAGCGGCTCGAACGCCGCCAACGGTGCTCCAGTCGAATAGTCGGTCAGGTCTCGGGGCCGAACGGCTTCCAGATCAGGATCAACCGCGGCAACAACGTCAACGCTGCCAGAAACGCGAAGAGCATCGCGACCCCGATCGACACGCCGAAGTACACCGTCGGCATGAAATTCGACAACACCAGGATCGAGAATCCGAAGATCACCGTCGTCGATGTATAGAAGACGGCACGGCCGATGCTGCCGTGGCAGATGTGCAGCGTCTCGACGTAGTTGCCGCACTTCGAGAATTCCTCTCGAAAGCGGTAGATGTAGTGAATGCCATCGTCGACGGCGATCCCCAGCGTGATGGCGGCGATCGTGATCGTCATCATGTCGAGCGGAATTCCCGCCAGGCCGAGGACACCCAGCACGATCGCGGCCGCCAGCAGATTGGGCGCGATACCGATGATGGCGAGCTTGCCAGAGCGAAACAGAATCAGAAACATCGCTCCGATCCCGCCGATCACCGCGCCCAGGCTCGCGACCTGTGACGTAAACAGACTCTGCAGCATGTTGTTGTACAGAACGAGTGTGCCGGTGACTTTGACCTGCTGATCGTCGAGTTTCAATTCGTCTCGTAGCCCGGCCTCGATGCGTTCCAGAAGTTCCTTTCGGCGCAAGCCTTCGCGGGAATCCAGAATCCGCAAAAAGATGCGCGCTTCGTTGTTCTCGATCGAAACGTAGGGTTCGATCAGAGGCTCCTTGATCTCCTCTGGGAGCTTCTTGTACAACAAGGACAGATCCATCCCGTCCAATTCCCGGCCGTCGTTGAGGCTCTCTGCGACCCGGATCAGTGATGCCAGCGACAGGACTTTCCCGATCTCGTCGAAACCGTCGAGATAATCATGGACCTTTTTGATTCTCTCGATCTTGAACGGCGTAAACCAGTTTGCGGAGCTGTTCGCTTCCTCGTCTCCCCAGCCATCGAGATCGAACTCAGAGCCGAATTCAGCCTCGAAGTCATCGTCGACGACAGAGTCGAGTGCGCCCTCCTCATCTTTCGGGGGTTCGAAATTCTCGACCTCGTCGGCATGCGAAGCGAACGCGATCAATACGTCCATCGGTGTCGTCCCGCCGAGCTTGTTGTCGATCAGCTTCATCCCCCGATAGATTTCCGTATCCGGCCGAAAATAGTCGATGAAGCTGTTCTCCACCGTCAGCCGCGCGATCCCCGCAGCACTGACGAGAGTGAGCACGAGCGTGCAAAGAAGAATCGCACTGCCGCGGCGTTCCGTGACGTTGGCCAGAGCGGCCGTGAGTCCCACCTCGTCTCGGTGATCCCGCTCGCCTTTCGGTTTCAACATCACCAGGATCAGCGGGAGAAGCGTAAACGACGTCGCGAAGGCGACCGCCAGCCCCATGCTCATCATCCATCCAAAATCCCGGACGGGTTTGATCTGGCTGAACACCAGCGAGCTGAATCCAATGATGGTCGTGAGCGCGGCGTACAGGCAGGGACGCGCCATCTTGCGGACCGTCATCGACACCAGTTCGAGCTGGCTCGCGGCGGGGGTATCGGAGAACACCTGGTTGTAGCAGACGGCCAGGTGCAAGTTGATCGAGATCGTGACGATCAACATCAGAGCGAGGAAATTCGACGAAATCACCGTGACGTCCCAGCCGACCAGTCCGAGTACCCCGACCATGGTCACGATCGCGTAGAAGCAACAGAGCAAAGGCAACATCACCCAGCGCACCCGGCGGAAGATCAGCGCCAGCACGAACA
>JAJDAM010000917.1 GCA_029261905.1 Deltaproteobacteria bacterium | reverse complement strand
GCGCCGCCGAGCGCCAGGGAAACTGGTCGGAAGTCGCAAAGACCCTCGAAGACGAACTCCAACACGTTGCAGACGCCTCGGGCGCGGACCGCGCAGCCATTGCGCGCCAGCTCGGCGACCTGAACTGGCGGCGACTGGAATCCACCACCCGCGCCAGTCGCTGGTATGCGTCGGCGCTCGAAGCCAACCCGAGTGACCTGCAGTCCTTGCGGTCGTTGCAACAGTTGCTCGAAGCGATGGAAGATTGGCGTGGCGCGCTCGACCTCTACGACAGTGAGATCGAGATGCTCGGCGACACGGAGCCGGAACGTCGAGCCGAGATCTCGATTCGCACCGCGCGTCATGCGGCCGAGCGAACCCAACAGACCGATCGGGCGATTCGAGCCTACGAGTACGCCGCCGACATCTCACCGCTCGAGCCCGTCGCGTTGCGCGCCCTTGCCGAGCTGCACGCTTCGAACGGCGACCCCGAAGCCTGCGCAAGAAACCTCGCAACGTGGTGCGACCGGGAGGATTCAGGCGCCGCGGCACTCGACCACCTCGAACTCGCGACGACTCTCCAGGGTCTGGGCCGAGAACCGGAAGCGCTGGAGCGAATCGAACGCGCCGTCGGGATCGACCCCGAACTCGCGCCGGCCTGGGACCTTGCGGCGCAGCTGCGAGAAAACGCGGGCGACAACGATGGCGCCGGCGAGGCGCTGAGCATCGCCGCAGAACTCGGTGACGATCACGAGGCCTGTACGAGGTTGATTCGTGCCGCCCAATTGTGTTCGGAACAAGCGCCATTGATCGCCGCGGCGCGCCTTCGCACCGCGATCCACCGCGAACCGGGGAACGTCGAGGCGCACGCGCGACTGGCGCTGCTGGCATTCGAGTTGGGCGAGTTTGGCGAGGCAGAGCTGTCCGCGGGGCGCGCCCTCGATCTGGAAACAGGGGATCGACTCGATCGGGACCTTTATTTGAACGCAGCGCTATCGGGCGGGCGGGCGGCCGTAGCGATCGGACGGTTTCATTCAGCGGTCCGCTGTCTTGCAATCGCCGTCGAGATCGAACCGGAGAACCCCGAGGCGTTGGCCGAGTATGGCAAGGCGCTCGCCGAACATGGCGATGTCGCGCGTTCGCGCGAAATCCTCGAGCAGCTTCTCGCGCAGGATGGCCCCAACGATGAGCGGCCGCTGCACTTGAGTTTGATTGCGCGAGCCCATCAGCAATCCGGAGACTTCGAAGCAGCGAGCCAGAGCTTCGAAGAGGCAATCGCAGTCGACCCGCGCTTCGACCCGGCCCACGAGGGCCTGATTGCGATGTGGAAGAGCGAGAACCAGTTGGATCCGGGAGTCACCTGCCTCGAGCGGTGGGCGGACGTCGCAACATCCCCGAACGATCGGGCCGAACGATTGCTACAGGCGGCCGAATGGGAGTTGGCTGCGGGGGACCCAAACGAAACTGCAGAGCAACATCTACGAGAAGTGCTCGACACCGATCCCGGTTCGCTTCGACCGTGGGAGGCGCTGACCGCACTGTTGTGGGATCAGGATCGCGGCGAGGATGCACTTCAGGTGGCGTCGCTGGCGATGAACGGCGTCGAGGGTTCGCAAGCGAGCACTACGCTTGCATTGATTCAGGGTCGCGCACTCGAACAGATCGGCGAGCGAGAAGAAGCGGCGGCGGCGTTC
The DNA here is from genome assembly GCA_029261905.1 of Deltaproteobacteria bacterium. Taxonomy (GTDB): domain Bacteria; phylum Myxococcota_A; class UBA9160; order UBA9160; family SMWR01; genus JAJDAM01. Next base: position 2,864 of record JAJDAM010000917.1, on the reverse strand, counting down.
CAGACCGCAGCCATCGCGGATCCCGGCTGCGTAGAGGCCGCGCTGTCGCGTGCGCGGCTGTTGCGTGCACTGGGCGATTGGCGAGCCGCCGCCGATACGCTGCGGGAATTTTCGAATCGACACGACGGCAACGACCCCGAGGGACTTTCAGAGGTTCTCCAACAACTCGGACGGCTCTACGCCGGACCACTGGAAGACGCCGACGGCGCGATCGCCGTGTATCGACGCGCCATCGCACTGAACCCCGACCGATTGGGGATGCGCGCAGCACTCTCCGAGTTCCTCAGTCATCGCCCAGCGGACTGGCCCGAAGCGCTCGCGCACCACCAGTGGGTACTCAACGAAGATCCGACGCATCGCTCGTCCTTGCGCGTATTGATGCGCATCTCGCGGGAACACGAGAACCGCGCGACCTACGCGTTGGGCGTCGCCATCACCAATGCACTGGGCCAGGTATCCCCTGCGGATCTGGAGGAGGACTTCTCTTCGGACCCGCCGTGTTTCAGTGGCGTGCTCGAGTTGGCCGATCCGCTCTGGGAGACGATTCGCGGTGTGATCGTCGAAGCCGCGAGCGAGATCGCGACATCACTGGATGCATCGGATCCGAGCCAGGGTTCGCTGCCGAACGATACGGTCGCGGCCTTTCACGCCGCAGCCGTCGCAGCCGAAGGAAGGCTCAGCGCGCCCGCTCTGCTGCCGCTCGCCGATCGCGAATTCGCAAACCTGGTCCAGATCGTCTGCGCACTGGCACTCGACGCGGAGCAGATTCAAGGCGACGGCAGTCTCGTCAACGCGCTTTCATCGACACTCAAGCGGCGGACACGACGGCGCCTGCGAAAACGTCTCGAAGGCATCTCGATGGATTCGATCGACCGGATCGACTTCCGCGAATGGCGCAGCGCGATCCGCGCCATGGCCCAGAGCGTTTCGATCGACGAAACCCGGATCGAATTCGGCAGCGCGCTGCTTTCCGTGGCGAGTCGGTCGAGCGGCGCCCTCACTCGAGACGTGACCGCGGGTACGGACCTCGCCCCCATCATCGCAGACAGTCGCGAAGCGGCTGCATTGTTACGGCGCGCAATTGGAACCTGGCTCGGCCGGCTATGAGCCGGTTCGGCCATCACCGCCTCTGAGGAAGACCGGATGAGCAATCAGAACCCGACCCGGCGCTATCGGCGCCGAACCCTTCGCATCGCCGTGGAATACCATTCCCGCTCCGGCACGTGTTCGGAAACCGCAACCACACTGGGTGCCGGGGGCCTGTTCATCGAATCGGACACCCCTCCGAGCGAGGGATCTCTGTTGAAGCTGCGCTTTCAGGTCTCAGCGGCCGGCGCACACCATGAACTGGAAGGACGCGTCGTATGGTCCCGAGGAATATCGGCAGGTCACGCAGGCACGCCGGGAATGGGGATCGAGTTCACCGATCGCCGCGCGATCAAACTACTCGCCCAAGAGCTCGATACGCTCGACTAGCGGGGCCGGATGCCGCCGGATGTCAGAGCCGACACGCGCAGCGAAACCGCTCAGCTGGGGTTCGCGTACTGCGCCGAGTTGGCCGCGAACTGCGGCGTGACGTGTTCGTCCGGGTGATCGAACTGCCACGAATCTGGGCTCGACAGGATGGCCGACACCAGCTGCTGGTGAAGCGTATGTCCGCCCTTCTCCACCTGAACGTACCCCCGCAGGCGACTGCCGAGCAATGCCAGATCTCCCAACAGATCCAGAATCTTGTGCCGGACGAATTCGTCGGGCCAGCGCAATCCCGCATCGTTCAAGACCGAGGAATCGTCGAGGACGACCGTATTGTCCAGCGAGCCGCCCAGCGCCAATCCCGCGCCACGAAGTGCATCGACTTCGCGCAGGAACCCGAAAGTCCGGGCTCCGGCGATCTCGTTTTCGAATCGGTCCGCACCCATCGAGTCGAGAACCAATTCCTGGCGCCGAATCACCGGGTGAGGAAAATCGACTGCGTACGACACGCGGAAGTTACGCGATGGATCGATCCGGATGCGGCGATCTTCATCGACGACTTCGATGGGGCTCAGGATCTGGATCGTGCGGCGACGCTCGCGTTGTTCAAACACACCCGCTGTGCGAACCAGCGAAACGAAACAGGCCGCACTGCCGTCCAGCGCCGGGAGCTCGGGGCCGTTGAGTTCGACCCGAACGTTGTCGATCCCGAGGCCGTACAACGCCGACAGGATGTGCTCGACTGTGCCGATCGATGTGTCACCGCGTCGTAGCGTGGTCGCGAAGTGCGTCGATGCGAGCGAAGAGGCTCGTACTGGCACCTCGACGTTCGGATCGAGATCCGTGCGAACGAAGACGATCCCAGAATCCGAGCGCGCGGGCCGCAGCACCATCTCGACATCCAAGCCGCTATGCAGCCCGGTTCCGATACACGAAACCTTCTCGGCGATCGTCTGTTGCCGCACCCACTCCCCCCTGTGTTGCGTCCGATCGAACAGCGGCCCCACGGTAGACGGCCGAGCCAGCGCTCGGCAAGCGCAGGGCGTTCCCAGGCGGCCGGTCAAACTACACCTATTCCGACAAAAAGCGAGCAAAATTGGACAGTTGAGACCCTGCCAGAATAATCACGGCGCATCCGATTCTCGACCTCTCCCCATGTGCGGGTCCCACACGATCTTTCGCGGTATCCGGTTCAGCTGGGCCGCGTCGCTTGCTGGCTGCTATCGCGAAGCATGGACTTCAGTTCCGCAGCGATCTCCAGGCACGAGCTGTAGCGTTCATCGGGAACCTTCTTCAAGCATCGCGCGATGATCGCTGCGAGCACGGCCGGCAGATCGGCGTTGAATTCGCGCGCATCCGGCGGCGCGGTGTGCACGTGGTGATACGGGAGG
>JAJDAM010000916.1 GCA_029261905.1 Deltaproteobacteria bacterium | reverse complement strand
GAAAACGAAGGCATATGTGGGAAGGCGCGACGGGCAAAACAGCACCATTCAACTGAGCTGCACAAGGAAATTGAGATGAAGCGGATCTGGTGGTTGGCGGCGATGGGAGCGATCTCTTGTTTCACCCTCGCGATTCCCGCGATGGGTGGAGGATCGGAAGACTTCAATGACTGCAGGGGCAGCACTGGCGAAACCTGCATTCGTGAAGGCTCGTGCGCGATCCAGGGTTCGGCCTGGTACCAGTACGTGACCATCCAGACGAGCGGCAAGTTCGACACGCAGGGCTGGCCAGGCCTCTGCGACATGGTCCACGTGAGTCTCGTCCAGGGAACCTGCGAACCGCTGCTCGCTCAAGACGACGTCGTTGCCTACCTCAGCGACGGATCGTTCGCTGAAGTCCCCAGCATTTCTGGCACCCTGGCCTGCGGTGGAGAAGCTGACGATGGCGCCAGCGAAATCTGTGACGACGGTCTGGACAACGATGGTGATGGGAAGGTGGACTGCTCCGACAAGGGGGATTGCCGTCGAGACTCGTACTGTCGCTGATGCACGGCCCGAGCTTCGATGAGAAGGTATAGCGGTCGCGAGCGCCTAGGGGCGAGGTGCCTTCGCGTCTCGGTTTCTGTGATGCGATTGCGAGCCGCGTTCATGCGAGCGCGCTGCGCCGGTCTGGTGTTGGTGTGTTCGATCGCCGCGGGTCCCTCGCTTGCGGTGTCGACGGAGACCTTCAACGGCTGCCAAGGGACCACCGACGACCCATGTGTTCGCAGCGGATCCTGTGAGATTCAAGGCGCCGCATGGAATCAGGACGTCACGATCGACCGTTCGGACATCTTCGATACACAGGGGTGGCCGGGTGTCTGCGACATGGTGCACGTGGCGCTGGTTCAGGGAAACTGCGAGCCCCCCGGTGAGACGACGAATGTCACGGCCCAGCTATCCCCGACGACCTCTGCGTTTATTCCGTCGATCGTCGGTCCACTTTCCTGCGCAGGCACTCCGGCGCCCGCCTCGCTCTCGTTCGACGATCCCGGATTCCATGGCGAGGTCGAGGTCGGCTCCTTTGCGGACGTCACGTACACGGTGAGCAACGGCGGTCAGAGCGAGGCCACGAGCGTCGCCTTCTCGGGCCCCGCAGGGGATTGGAGCATTGCCGGAGGTACCTGCGGAGCATCGATTGCAGTCGGGACGAGTTGCTCGCTCGTCGTCCGGTTCGCACCCAGTAGCGTCGGTCCGTCAGCGGATATGCTTCTGCTCGACTACGACGATGGCTCTGGACCTGCTGTCACGATTTCGAAGGGAGTCTCAGGGACAGGAGTCGCGACCAGTGTCCCAGCACTGCACGGTCCGTGGCTCTGGCTTGCGCTCATCGGCTTCGTCGGCACCGCGGTCGCCAATCTATCCCGTCGAGAGGGCGGTGCTCGATCGGGGGCCTGACGCGGTCACGTCACACCTCACTTCGGGCCGGCCTGCCAAGCTCGATGGTGTCTAGTGACGAAGTTGTGACCAGAGCCGACCCCGAACTGGGGGACCCGAGTGAGTCATGAGCGCCGGACAAAGATCGCCGCATTTCAGCGGTGTTAGGCGCTTTCGATCGAGAACCTGACTCACGCTAGACGGGAGACCGCCCTGAACACGTTCTCGCAACAACGCCCATAACTACCTGAATGTCCTTCCCGAGAGAGGGGGGACACTTCATTCCGGGCACATAGGTAACACTTCTCGGCCTTTGCGAGGGAGAGCAAAGTGCCGTGGAAGGAGTGTTGCAAGATGGATGAACGTCTCCGGTTCGTGGCCCGCCCCACCAGGCTCTCGGCATGAAGTACTCAGCGGAGTTCTACACCCGTTCCCGCAGGCTCTACCATTTGTCCGCTACGGACCATTGTGTGAATTTGGTCGGGGTGGTGGGATTTGAACCCACGACGCTGGCCCCCCAAAGACCAGGCTCTACCACTGAGCTACACCCCGACGAACGCAGCGAGAGTACAGCTTTTTTCTCGCTCCGCGGGTCACCCGATCAAGCTAGCAGCACCGGGTGCATCACCTTCTGATCGAGCCAGCCCAGCAGTGCGCGCAGCGCATCCTGGTTGATCTCGTGGCCCATCCCAAACTCTCGGTAGGTGGTGGGCACCTTCAGGGACGCCAAGTCATCGCGGGACTGACGCGCCTTGTCGACTGAAATCATCGGGTCATCGGTACCGTGGATCACCAATACCGGCAGAGTCTCCAGAGCCGGGTTGGCTGGGATCGATTGTGCGAGGCCACTGGGCAACCACGAAGACAGCGCGACCAATCCCGCGTAGGCGCGCGGGTTTCGCAACGCCAAATCGTAGGCCATCACGCCGCCCTGGCTGAATCCCAGCAGGACCGTCTTGTTGGGATCGACCGGGTATTTCGGCAGTGCTTCTTCGAGGAACTCGGTGATCGCGTCGATGCCGGCCTGGAATTCGGCCGGGTCGGGCGGCTGCCCGGACGAGAGTGGGAACCAACCGTGCCCTACGGCCCCGGGCCCGGCCTGAAACGCGACCGGACCCTCGGGGCACAGCACCAGCGACTTTCCACCATCGATGATCGGCGCCAATCCCAGCAGATCGTGAGCGTTGGCCCCCCAGCCATGGAGTGCGATGATCGTCGGGAACGGGCCATCGCCCGCCGGTACGTGAGCGGCATGCATCAGCTTCATGCGATGAGCATACGCGATGGGGCCATTTCTCCGCCCGTGCTATCCATGCGGGCCCCCTTTCGACACGATTGGCGATTGATATGGCGATTGATATGACGAGCACGAACCTCCTCAACAAGGTCTGGGACGCCCACAGCGTCCGTGAACTCCCTGGCGGACAGACGCAGTTGTTCATCGGTCTGCACCTGATCCACGAAGTCACGAGTCCGCAGGCCTTCGCGGCGCTGCGCGAGATGAACCTGCCGGTTCGCTTCCCGAAGCGAACGGTTGCGACGATCGATCACATCATTCCGACGCTCTCCCAGCAGCGTCCGCTCGCCGACTCGCTCGCAGAAGAAATGATGGTCGCCATCGAGGACAGCTGCAAAGAGCACGGCATCCGGCTGTTCGATACGGCCAGTGGCCAGCAGGGCGTCGTTCACGTGATCGGCCCCGAACTCGGTCTCACCCAGCCCGGCATGACGATCGCCTGCGGCGACAGCCATACATCGACCCACGGAGCCTTCGGCGCCATCGCGTTCGGGATCGGCACGAGCCAGGTGCGCGACGTACTCGCGACCCAATGCCTGACGATGGCCCGGCCGAAGGTGCGACGCATCGAAGTCAACGGAAAACTGTCGGCCGGCGTGTTCGCGAAGGACGTGATCCTGGCGATCATCCGCAAACTCGGAGTCAACGGCGGAGTCGGCTACGCGTATGAGTACGCGGGTACGGTTCTCGACGCGATGAGCATCGAAGAGCGGTTGACCGTCTGCAATATGTCGATCGAAGGCGGCGCTCGCTGCGGATATGTGAACCCGGACGACACCACGATCGAATACCTGCGCGAACGAGAATTCTCGCCCGAGGGCGAAAGTTTCGATCGTGCCGCGCGTTGGTGGAAATCGCTCGCCAGTGACCCCGACGCTCCATACGACGACCGGGTCGAACTCGACGGCAACAAGATTGCGCCGTCGGTGACCTGGGGGATCAACCCGGGCCAGAACATCTCGGTCGACGAGCGCCTGCCCCGAATAGACGAGGCAGCGCCGAAAGATCGACCCTCGCTGGAAGAGGCGTACGCCTACATGTCGCTCAAGCCGGGCGAGCCGATCAGCGGTACCCCGATCCACGTGGCGTTCATCGGCTCCTGCACGAACGGGCGCATCTCGGATCTGCGCGAAGCGGCGCGCGTCGCGCAATCGGGACACGTCGCTCCGGGCGTCAAGGCTCTGGTGGTGCCGGGTTCGCAGGCAGTAGCACGGCAGGCCGAAGCCGAGGGGCTCCACGAGGTTTTCCGCGCGGCGGGATTCGAGTGGAGGCTCGCGGGCTGTTCGATGTGTTTGGCGATGAACCCGGACAAGCTGGTAGATCGCGAAGTGTGCGCGTCTTCGAGTAACCGCAATTTCAAGGGACGACAGGGCTCGCCGGTAGGCCGGACGTTGCTGATGTCGCCCGCAATGGTGGCGGCGGCCGCGATTCGCGGCAAGGTCACAGACGTTCGAGAAGTCCTGTGATCGCAGCCGCACGTAGAGCGAGTGATTTGAAATGAGTGCCGTAGACCAGGTCTCGGGACGCGCGTGTGTGTTGCGCGGCGACGACATCGATACCGATCGAATCATTCCGGCGCGCTTCTTGCGTTGCGTGACTTTCGACGGGCTCGGTGAGCACGCCTTCGAGGACGATCGCATCCAGGCCAAGGGCGATCATCCGCTCGACGACGATCGGTTCGACGGCGCGTCGGTATTGGTGGTGGGTGCGAACTTCGGCTGTGGATCTTCTCGAGAGCACGCTCCGCAGGCCTTGATGCGCGCGGGATTCCAGGCATTCGTCGGGTTGTCGTTCGCGGAGATCTTCGCAGGCAACTGCACGGCGCTCGGCCTGCCCTACGTGACGCTCGCCGCGAATGATCTGGCTGCATTGATGGATTCAGTCACGCTCGACCCCGACCAACAGGTCGAAGTCGACATCGAAGCGCGTACGGTGACTTCGCGCGCCGGTACCGTGGCGGCGACGATTCCCGACGGCGTGCGCAAGCAGCTGCTCGAAAACCGCTGGAATGGAACGGAAGTTCTGCTCGAGGCGGGCGACGCGATCGAAGCGACTGCTTCGAAGATCCCGTATCTGTCGGACTTCGCTGGCTGACACCCACCTACTTGTTCGAGAAGTTCGGGTCCCGCTTTTCGAGGAACGCGTCCATTCCTTCGTTGCGATCGGCGCTCGCCGATATCAGGCCGAAGGCCACTTGCTCGATTGCGTGGGCGACGCGCACGTCGGCATCCTGGCTGTCCTGCATGACGCGTTTCGCGGTGGCCACTGCAAGAGGACCCTTCGTTGCGATCGCGTCGCCGGCCGCAATCGCAGCGGCGACCAGCTCGTCCGGAGCGAACAAGCGGTTCACAAGGCCAATTCGCTGGGCGGTTTCGGCGTCGATGGCTTCGCCGCCGAGTACCAGCTCTTTCGACCAGGCCGGGCCGACTCGCCGCAGCAACCGCGAAGTCCCACCGAACCCCGGAATCAAGCCCAGGCTGACTTCGGGCTGACCGAAGCGGGCCTTCGTCGACGCATAGATCCAATCGCACGCACAAGCGAGTTCGCACCCCCCACCGAGCGCATAGCCGTTGACGGCCGCGATCGTCGGCACGCTGAGCGCTTCCAACGAGGACATCGCGCGGTGGCCGAGTTGGCTGAACGCGTCGGCTTCGAGCGGTGCGAGCCCTCGCATCTCTGCGATGTCCGCGCCGGCGGCAAACGCGCGCCCTTCACCGGTGAGAACGACGGCCCGAACCGACTCGTCTGCGCCGATCTGGCCGCATTTCACGATCAGTTCTTCCAGGGTCGCGCTGTCCAGCGAATTCAAAGCTTTCGGCCGATCGAGCGTCAACAGAGCGACGGAGCCTCGGCGTTCGTTTCGTATTCGATCGGGGTCCATCGGCTTCACTCCTTTGATTGGAAGGCGCTCTATTCGTTGAAAACAGGTTACTCGACGACGGGTGGAACCGGTGACGACTGCGTCCGCGTGGCGGGCGGATCACTCGCGCTCGGTATCCCGGCTTCGAGCGCCGTGCGGAAGAACTCGAGGCGTTGCGCGATCGACTCGGGTGAACTCTGCGCACAGTAGTGGCCCTCGCGCGCACTGGCCTCGGATAGCGGAGGCGACGCACAACCGGGTGTCGACGCAATCCCGGCTGTCCCCAATGGAACGAACTGATAGAGCGCGGCGGTCGTCGATGCGTCCACGTTTCCGGCAACCGAGTCCGACACTGCGTCGAGCCCTGGCACGGGATCCGCGGCCGGCGACAGATGGGCGACCGACCCGAACGCCCGTGCCAGCGAGTTCGTCGCGTGGTTCGGGACGAGCGAATCACCGAGGCCTTCGGCCATCAGCACGCTGGCCCGCTGCTTCGGCGCGATGTCCAATGGCTCTCGATAGAGAAATCGCGCGAAATTATGGGGATCCTGGGCATCGAACATCATCTGGATCAGCGCCAGCGTCACCCAGATGTCGGTCGGCGACAGTCGTCCGAAGCCGAGCGATCGCAGCGGCGAAAGCAATTGATCGGAGCCTTGATGGATCAGGATTTCGCTGAAGCGTCGCCCCGGTGAGATCAGTGCTGCCGCGCGGATCCCGGGCGCGAACGGCAGCAACATCGAACCGTGGTGGGCTCCTTCGCTGACCCCGAGATACAGAAGAGGCGCTTGTGCATCGATTCCGAACAGCGTGCGGTTTTCGGAGTCGGTGGCTCCCGCCGGCAGGACGAACTGCGCGATCGAAGCGAGCTGGTCGATGGCCCGGACGAACCTGATCTGGTCCGCGATCGTCTGCAAAAAATAGTCGGGCATTTGCGACGAAGCGATGATGCGGAGCAGAATATCTGCGACCTGACGGCTGGCGCGTTCGGCTGTCGATAGACGAGAACTCGCAGTCTGGCGATTCAAAACGTCGTCGAAGCCGACCACTGCGAAACCAGCGGCCGCGAGGTACCGGCTCGCGTGGAGAATCACTTCGTCTTCGGCACTCCCCGGGTTCCCGTGCTGGTACATCACCACCGGCACCGGTCGATCGAACGCCGCTCGTGGAAGAGCCATCGTGAACTGGAGTCTTTGCGAACCGTTGGCTACCGGAAGACCGGTTTCGGGATCGCGATGAATACGCGACTGTTTGTCGAGCCAATGGGTCGAATCCCAACTGCCGCGGACGATCGCAGCGATCGCCGGCGTCCCGTCGGCATCGGCGCCGGTATCATCGGGTCGTTCGACGGAAACCTGCGCAATCGTCGGTGGCGACGATTCGGAGGTGAGCCTTTGGATTCGAACGAGGTCGTCCTCGATTCCATCCAGGCTCCGGATCGAAAAGCGCGCGGCGAACGCAACGTCCAGCCTCGAAATGGGGATCGCCGCATTCGACGCGGCCGCGAGTACATCGTCGAGCAACTCTCGGGCCCGCCCGACGATCCAATTGCTCGGCGACGGTCCCGAATCCCTGACTTCCGCAAAGAACCCGGACGGGCCGAACGGCTGGCCCTCCGTGGATCGCACCCGCCGCGTTACGACGAGGCCGTATCGATGCCGGCTTTCGAGCGCGATGGATGGAAAGATCAGCAATCCGTGATGCCTGGGTCCGCGAATGGCTTCGGAACGGGCCTCGATGCGAAATGGAACTCGCGCGCCGTAGTCGGGGTGGTCAGGTGTGACGTCGAAGAGCATCACCGAAGCATCCGCGTCCATCGATTCGGAATAGCTCGACGGCAACGAAGCGGGGTCTGCGGGCGAGGACAGCGCCACGGTGAAGTGCCCCAGTGGACTGAATCCATCCAATGAGCGAACGGCCGTCGCGAGTGCATTGATGAACCACTGGTCGGGTAGACCGAAACCTGCAGTGCGAAGTCGGACACCGTACTCATTCGGATCATCGGGGTTCGTCGCCAACCAGAAGTCATCCGGAAACGGCGCGAGTTCGCCCAATTCGCGGCGATCGTAGAGGACTGTCGGCTTGGGACCGGTGGGCCCCACCTCGAGCCGCCTGGAGCGCGGTCCCTGTTTGCCGCGCCAGACCAGGCGGCAGCGAGCGCCCGGCGGCAAGTCCGGGCTCGGATCGATCACGATTCGAGTGTCACCGATTCGATGAATGGAGAATTCGTGGGGCGCCCGATCACAGGACAGACCGATGCTGTCGATCGCTTCGGGCAAAGCCGGGGCCCCGAGATCCAGCCGGATCCAATCGCTGCGAATGAAGCCGGCAGCGTTGTTGGCGGGACCGATCTCGAGGACTTCGAGTGCCGGCGGCGAAGAAAATCGAAGCCGATTCGTGGCATCTGCCGCGCCGCTCTTCGACTTGGCCCGTGCGAACAACTCGTGTTCGCCGGAACCGATCCGAATCGTCCCGCGAACCTCTACGGTCTGCCCTTCCGGTTTGGGAGCGTCGTCGACGGCTTGGAAGCGGTCCGAAACGACCTCTCCATCCATAACGACCTCCAGCGTCTCCACATCGACGCCGCTGCCGATGACGATCCGCACGTCGGCCGTTCCCGCGCCGAAGTGCGGCGGTGCGATCACCAGCAGGTCCTCGGGTAGCTCGGAACAGGCCTCCGAACAGGCCAAGGCCAGCGCAAGGAGACCGATCCACGGCCGCCGGCAGAGTTTGTAGCGCGTGCGGGAAATGACTGGAATCCACCATGCGGAACGCGATCGATGATCTCACTGACGGCGCGTCTTCCATGTTATGCTAGCGCGCCGAAAGTCCGCCAGACGGACGCGAATCGCCGCCGGCCAGTACTTCCCAATGATTCCTCGAACATCGCTCCGAACAACGCTCTGACAGCACTCTGACAACGCTCTGACAGTACGCCGACGGCACTCCAACAGCGCCCGAACAAAAAGGGAGAACCTCGTGGAATCACCTTCTCGTGTTGCCTCGACCGCGGCCGGCCTCGGCCTGTTCGGCTTGTTTGCATCGCTGATCGGCCCGGGCGGCGCCATGCTGGGCCTGCTTCCGCCGATGGCTGGATTCGGCTTGCTGGCGCTGGGCTTCTTGTTTGGAGCGCTCGCCGTACTCGTGGGTCTGGGCGGTCTTTGGAATACCCGTGCCTCGTCGGGACGAGCCGGTCGTGGGCGAGCGCTCATCGGTACGGGCCTGGGGTTGCTGATCGTGTTCGGGATCGCCGCGGCTCGCAGCGGCACTGAGAGCAATGCGACCTACAACGACATCACGACCGATCTGTCGGACCCGCCGATGTTCGTTCAGGCAATGAAACTCGAAGCCAACCAGGGGCGTGACCTTCAATACCCTCGAGAATATGCTGCCGAGCAACTCGAGCTGTACGCCGATCTCGCACCGATCAGCCATTCCGCGCCGCCCGCGGACGCCTATCGCAGCGTAGAGGCAGCTGCGAGGAGCCTCGGTTGGGAAATCACATACGGCGATGCCCCGAATCAAATCGAGGCGATCGATACTTCCAGGATCTTTCGCTTCGTGGACGACATCGTCATTCGCATTCGTCCGGAAGCCAGTGGCTCGACGATCGACGTTCGCTCGAAGTCGCGCGACGGCCGGAGCGATCTGGGCGCCAACGCCAAGCGGATTCGCGCCTTCCGAGACGCGCTCGGTGCGGGTGACTGAACCCCGCATCGCTCGCCGGCGATGATCGCTCCGAACACGTCGAGCCTGATGGCGCGGTGTCAGGATCCCTCGATGTCGATTCCGAGTTCGCGCAACGCCGTGCTCTTGGCCCAGCGGTAGTCGGCCTTGCCGCTGGGTGAGCGGACGATCTCATCGACGAAGACGAACTGTTTCGGAAGCTTGTAGGCGGCGATGTGCTCTCGGGCAACGTCCTTCAGAGCAGCTTCGGTCAGAGCCGCTTCGGTCGGGTCGGCCTTTTCCCGCAGGCGAACGATCGCGGTCACCTGCTGCCCCCAACGCTCGTGCGGAGTGGGCACTACCACCGTGTCATATACATCGGGGTGATGCTTCAGAGCGGTCTCGACCTCTTCTGCAAAGACCTTCTCCCCACCGGTATTGATCGTCACCGAATCGCGACCGAGAAGCTTGAGCGTTCCGTCCGATTCGAGTGATGCGCGGTCGCCCGGAACCGAGTATCGCTGGCCGTCGACGATCGGAAACGTCGCCAGGGTCTTTTCCTGATCCTTGTAGTATCCGAGTGGAACGCGACCACCACGGGCCAGCCAGCCCAGCTCTGTAGAACCTTCCGGGACCACCGCGGTGAGATCTTCGGTCAGAACGACGTTGTCGGGATTCATCTTGAAATTCCCAGTCGTCACCTTTTGTCCCTGGCTCGAGTATTGCGCAGCCTGCGTCCCGCTCTCCGAAGAACCGAGTGCATCGAGGATCCGCAGGCCGGGTACACAATCGAGAAACTCCTGTTTCAATGCCGCCGTGAGAATTGCCCCGCCAGATGTCAACAGCCGCAACGAGGAGACATCGTATGTACCGCGCCGAAGCTCGTCGATCAGGGGCCTCCCGAAGGCATCGCCGACGATCGTGAGTGCCGTCGCGCCCTCGCGTTCGATCGTCTTCCAGATGTCGGCGGGATCGAGCTTCTTGACGTTCGATTGAACGATCACCGTCCCGCCGACGTGCCACATATTGAATGCAACCCAGTGAGCAGCGCCGTGCATGAAGGGCGGCGAAGGCAACACGCGAGGTCCGCCACCGGCAGCGCGCTCGATGACGGCTTCGAACGATTCCGGCGTCCCCGAGTACAACGCCGACTGAAATACATCCTCTTGCCGCCACAGCACTCCCTTGGGCATCCCGGTCGTGCCGCCGGTGTAGAGGATGTACAGATCGTCGGCCGACAGGTCGCCTGGTATCGGCGCGGGCTCCGCATCGGCCAGGCTCTGTTCGTAGTCGATCGCGCCCGGGAGAAGGCCCTCGCCGGAATCGTCCGCAACCTGGATCCAGAGCTCGACGTTCGGAAGCTTGTCGCGAATGCGCGCCAGTGCAGGTGCGAAGGCAGCGTGAAAGATGATCGCGCGGGCATCGGCATTGTCGAACAGATAGATCAGTTCCTCGTCGACGTAGCGGTAGTTCACGTTGAACGGTGCCGCTCGCGCCTTGAATGCGCCTAGCATCCCCTCGAGGTATTCGTTGCCGTTGTACATGTAGAGCCCGATGTGATCCTGACCGGACTCCCAATTCGACAGCTCCGAGCGCTCCGTCCGACAGCCCAGACCGTGTCGTCGCAGCACGTCCGCAAGGCGGCGGGTCCGGTCCGTCAGCTGGCTCCACGTCAAGCGCCGATCGCGAAAGACCAACGCCTCTGCATTCGGGATGCGTTCCGCAATCGCTTCGTGAACGACCGCCAGATTCAGCATCCGGTCAGAAGCTCTCTTTGTACGGGCGCACGTCCAGTTCGAGCGTCCAGGCCGTCGGCTGCTGCACGTGCAGCGACCAGTACGCATCCGCGATGGCATCGATCGACAGCATGCCATCATCGCCGAGTCGCTCTTTCGCTTGCGGGAATCGCGAGTTCACGATGTCACCGTTGATGACCCCGTCGATGATGATGTGCCCGACGTGGAGCTTCTGGGGGCCGAATTCGCGCGCCATCCCGTGCGCCAGTGCGCGCAGTGCAGCTTTTGCGGACGCAAACGCAGTAAACGGCGGGCGTGCCCGAAGCGACGCGGTCGCGCCCGTAAACAGCAGCGTTCCGCCTCCGGCGCCGACCATTCTCCGGGCCGCTTCGCGACCGAACACGAATCCGCCGAAACAACACAGCCGCCAGACCTCTTCGAAGAACGCGTCGTCCATTTCGAGTAGCGGCCGCATCTGGTTGTTGCCCGCGTTGTAGATGGCCAGCTCGGGAATACCGCCGACTTTTTCGGCGGCATCGAACACACCGGATACCTCGGCCGATTTCAGTGTGTCGGCAACGATTGGCGTCGCGGCTCCGCCCTCACTGTGAATTTCGTCTGTCACTGCATCGAGCTTCGCAGATGTCCGACCTGCGACGATCACGTGGAGCCCTTCTCGCGCAAGTCGGCGACACAACGCGGCCCCAAGCCCTTCCTTGGCGCCAACACCCATGACGATTGCTGTCTTCACCATGCAATATCCTCCAGCGGGTCGCGGATTCTATCTCGTACGCGATTGGGCTGCCCCCAACCCCCGATCGCTCTCCTGTGGTACAAAAGACCGATGTCTGACGATCAACCGCCGGCTGCTGCCGAGCCTCCCGGCTCGGACGCCAGCCGGTCGATTCTTTCGCGAATCCGCGACACGTGGGAAAATCCCGCGTACCGCTTCATATTTCTGTTTCTTCTGTATCTCGGGATTTCATCTGTCGGGTATCCGGAACTTCGCGAACGGTATCGCGGTGTCATGGAAGCGCTGATGATCGGAACCGCGAAACTCGAGTACTACCTGTTTCTACCTTTCACCGATGAGATCACCACGAATGGCACCATGGTCGCCTTCAAGGGATTCTCGGTGAAGATCATCGAAGAGTGCACAGGTGTGTACGAGGCGCTGATCTTTTGTTCGGCCGTTCTCGCGTTTCCGACGACGTGGGCCAAACGCGGGATCGGTTTCGCATTCGGCGTCCCGATCATCTACGGGTTCAACGCGCTCCGAATCATGGTTCTGATCTTCGTCGGGAAGTACTACCCGGAGAGCTTCGAGTTCATGCATCTGTATTTTTGGCAGGCCACGCTGATCGTAATGATCACGTCAGTCTGGGCACTCTGGATTTTCAAGGTAGTGATTCGTGAGCCGCCTGCTGCTGCCGCTGGCTAAGTTCATCGCAGTCACGGTGCCGCTCACGTGGCTCTGGCTCGAGGGTGGGCGCGAAGCCTATCACCGACTCTTCATCGATGTGGCGCACCCGATGTTGGTCGGGCTCGGCTGGCCCAAGTCTCAGCTCGGCTCCGTGCCACAGCGCTTCATTTCGTATGTGCCGTTCCTTGCGCTGATGCTGATTACGCCGGGCATCACAATGAGCCGCCGCTTCTGGGGAACGGTGATCGGTTGCTTTCTGTTGTTCCTGAGCCACGCAGGCTTCGTGCTGGCGAGCATCGTCGCGTACGACCACTATGGCGAGACACCCGACGCGATCCGGGCCGTTTTCGGCGTCATGCTGCTCCTCGACAGCTTCCCTTTCATTCTGTGGGCTGTGATCTGCTGGGGTGTGATTCGAAATGTCGTGGAAGAAGCTTCGGGGAAGATCTTTCGCGATACGAAATCGCCCTGAGAACTGCGTGAAGCATCGAGTCGCGGGATGCCGGCCAGGCGCTCCTGACCCAGACAGGATCAGGCAACGGCGCAGTGCCCGCGTGCTGTACCCGCGTCAGTTACCGAAACTGAACGACCATCCGCCGCGATGTCGTCGGTCGTCGTGGCCGTAGGGGTGGCCACAGTGGGCGTCGTGAACATGCGGAACGCCGAATCGGACCACGGAGTGTCGGCGGTTGTGGCGGTAATCGTGATGAGCCCCATAGTGGCCGTTGTGGTGGTTGTGGTGGTTGT
>JAJDAM010000915.1 GCA_029261905.1 Deltaproteobacteria bacterium | reverse complement strand
CGACGAACAGCTGACTGCCGTTCGGCGACAACGTCAGCGGACGGACGTGGCCACTTTCGAAGGCCACGAATGACGGCTGCGCGGAGGCGACACCCGTCCAGCACAGAACGGCGATCACCAGAATTAAGCGAAACCCTCGATGCAACTCGAGTTGCAGCATTTGAAAGCCTCCTCGAAAGGCAGATTCAGCTATCCGTTTGCAGCCACGAGGGGATGGCCAGAGTATCCCCTTCCAGCGCAGCGGCCGGGATCACCGATTTTGTCAGTCATGGTACCACCCACGGCTTCCTCGGTGTGCGGATTTTCGGGCCGAGCGCCGATTGAGCACTCAACAGGCCCGATTTGCCGGCGGAGTGCACATTCACTGCTCAACAGTGAGTGCGCTGCCGCCGGATGAGGTGTCCACCCAGCTCTGCTACCCCCAGCGCGCCGGCAGCGAAGCCGGACCGCGCAGCAAAATCCCACGCGGGACGTGCTTTTCCGGATCCACGAGCCGAAGTCGGGGAAGACGCTGGGACAGCGCACGCAGCGCCACCCGAAGATTCTTCTGAGCGAGGTGCATGCCGGGACAGGTGCGGAGGCCCGGGCCGAATGTCATCAGTTCGCTCGGCGCCCGAGCGATATCGAAACGATCGGGCGCCTCGAAAATCTCGGGATCGCGATTCGCCGCGGCGATACCGAAGAGCAGCGCCGAATTCGCCGGGATCTCGAGTCCTTCGAATTCGACTGCGTGATCGGGGTGGCTGAATCTCGGTTGCGCGGCGACCGGCGGGTTCCAACGCAAGAGTTCCCTGACCGCATCATCGCAGCGAGATTCCTCCGCGACGCACGCGTCCCACGCGTCTCGGTGGCTGAGCAGAGCATGAATCAAGTTTCCCAACGCGTCTGACGTGGTCGTCGCCCCCGCAGTGAAGAACAGGCGAACGTGACTGAGGATGGCGTCGGCTCCGATCGGCTCGCCTTCGACTTCGGTCGCGAGCCAACGGCTGATCACATCGTCGCGGGGTTCGCGACGTCTCGCCTCGATCACCGGCTCGACGAACGAGGTGAACGCGGCATCCGCCGCTCGGCTCTTATCGAGATCGCGCCCACCGAACATCAGATCCATCGACCAGGCGTAGAAGTGTTCTTCGCGATCCCGTGGCAACCCGAGCTGCCGGCACAGGATCGCGAACGCGAAACGGTGGCTGAATGCCGGTACCAGATCGGCCGACCCGGCGGACTCGATGCGATCGATCAGGTCGTGAGCGATCGGCACGAGATCCGACTCTTCGATTCGATCGATCACCGTCCGCCGAAAGGAAGGCGTCATCGGGGGGCGCCAGACGCGGTGACGCGCTTCGTCCATCGACATGAACGTCTCACCGATATACGGCTTCGAAATGATCTGGTAGGCGTGGCCGGGAGGAAATCGCTCGCCATCTCGGAACGCGGCGGCGAGCGCGCGGTAGCCGACGATGTAGAAGACGGGCAGCTTCCCGCCGAGCGCGTGAACCCGAACCACCGAAGACTGCGCCCGGAGCGCGTGCAGCGCTGCGGCAAAATCCGGGCCAGGCAACTCGTCGTAGTACCAGTCGATCGATCGGCCAGCCTCGGATGCTGTCTGCGACATGACGGCAGAATAACAGCCAGCGCGCCAGGGTGAGCTCAGTCCGAGATCACGATGGGGTGCGCGTCGGCCGCATCAGGCTCGACGCAGGACACGCCCCGATCGCGACTTCGTATCGAAGCGACCACCCTCCACCACCACCGCTCCATTCATCACGACGATCTCGATGCCGTTCGGGCTGCGGTCTGGCTCGCTGCGCGTCGTGTTGTCACCCACGGTCTCTGGATCGAACACCACCAGATCGGCAGCCAATCCCTGCGCGATCCGTCCGCGATCCCGCAACCCCATCCGTTCGGCCGAGAAGCCCGTCATCCGGCGGACTGCTTCCGGCAGCGAGAACAGGCCCAACTCCCGGACGTAGCGGCCCAGCACACGCGGAAAGGTTCCGTACGATGCCGGGTTGTCGAAGCCGTTGCCCGTGAGAATGGTGTCGGTCTCGATGCAGCAGCGAGAGTGTTCGAGCACCTTGCGCAGGCTGTCCTCTTCGTCGTCGCGGCCGCTGTAGTTCCAGTTGATGATCCGCGTCTCGGGACCGAGTTCTGCGATCAGATCCAGATACGTCTCGGTCGCGTCGGTTCCGCGATCTCGCGCGATGTCGGCCACCGAAAGCCCTTCGTAGTGCGCCTTCTCCCGGTCCGACACCCAAAGGATCTGGGTATCGCTCCATCGCATTCCCACTTGCGACTGCACCCAGCGCAGCGACGGAATCAATCGCTCCCGAGCGTCGGGATCCACCACAGTTCCCCGCACATCGCGCAATGCCCACGGCGGAAGAAAGACGATCAGCGTGGTATTGCCGCCGACGTAGGGAAACGCATCGCAGGCCATGTCGACGCCGTCGTGCACGAGCGCGTCGAAATGCTCGAGGGTGCGATCGGTGCTGGGCCAGGTCTGGTCACCGACGAAGATCAGATGAGAGTGTTGTACCGGTACGCCGTGTGCGCGGAAGATTGCGGCCGTCTCATCGAGCGCGGTGATGTTGGCCGGAGGCACATCCCCTGCACTTCGTGCGCTGAGGGCGACGTAACTGCGCGCATGGGAGGTGTAGATCGCACCGCGTTCTTTCAACGGCGCAGTCACGCCCACCAACTCGTCGGTCGAAGCGAATATCCCTGGCGCGTAACCGAGCCCGGTCGACAGGCCGATGGCTCCCTCGTCCAGGGCTGCGCGAGTCAGGTCGGCCATCGCCGCCACGTCGGCGTCGCTCGCAGGGAAGTGATCCGACCCCATCACCGCGGTGCGCACGGTCCCGTGCCCCACCAGCTGAGCATTGTTGAGTGCCAGCCCGCGTTGGCCGAGCACATCGAGGTACTCCCCCATGCTCGACCACTCGTAGTCGAGTGTCTCGTCGTGCAGTAGCCGTCCCAGTGCCGGCACGATCTGTCGGTTCGCGTCCTGCAGCGGAGCCGGTGTACATCCGCAGTTGCCCGAGACCAACGTCGTGATTCCCTGCTCGACGAGGGGCGCCAACACGCGACCGTGATCGGCCTGGGGCAGCACCCAATCCGCGTGGCTGTGCATATCGATGAAACC
>JAJDAM010000914.1 GCA_029261905.1 Deltaproteobacteria bacterium | reverse complement strand
GTCGTCGAGGTGCACGCCGAGAAACAGGCAGCAGCCCGACGAGTCGCCCGCCGCGACCACGAGTTGCATCATCTGTGAGGTGACGGCGAGTTTGTCGGGAGCAATCGACGGATCCAGGATCAGGCCGGCGGTGTGGTCGGCACCCTGCGGGCTGGTCGCGTAGGTGACGCCGGTCGCATTGAGAGTGCGGGGCTCCCAGGCCGCGATCGCCTGGCCTTTGACGACGGGGATGCGATCGTGGCCGATGGTGCGGCCGGTGGTTTCGGCGCCGTTGCCGATCATCGTTCCGAGTTCCGTTCCGGACGCGATTTCCTCGAACAGCTTCTTCATGCCGGCGAGGTCGCCGTATTCCATCTTGCCCTTGTCCATGTAGACACCGATGGCTGCGCCCGTCTCGATGGTGTCGAGACCGATGTCATCGCAGAGTCGGTCGAGGTCGGCGACGTCGTCCCAGGTCTTGATGCCGCAATTCGATCCGAGCAGCGCCAGGGTTTCGAACTCGAGTGCAGAGGTCTTGTACTCGCCGTCCGCGTCGTGCACCCGGTTGCTGCATTGGACGATGCAACCGGTCATGCAGTTGTGCATGCCGCCGCCGCGGGTTTCGAAACTTTCGGCGATCCCGGTGCCATCGAGGTCGGCCGCGTAGTCGGCCTGGCCGGCGCGACGATTGTTGGTCGGTAGCGACACGAGCAGGTTCGCGACGTTGACGAACGAACTCGTCCCGATCTCGAACACGTTGGGCTCGGATTTCCATTGCTTCGTGAAGCCCTTGATCTTCTGCGAGAAGGCCTTCGGGTTGCCGGCTTTCCGGACGCCCGCGGCGCCGGGCTCGATCGCGACGAACTTCAGCCCTTTCGATCCCATCACGCCACCGACACCGCCGCGTGCAGCGTGTCGGGTGGGCAATCGCGGTTCGCGGTCCGTGCAGGCGATCGATGCGCCTTTCAAGCCGAGCTCACCGGCGGGGCCGATCACGATGAAGGACGCTTTGCTCGAGTACTCGGCGCACAGGCCTTCGCACAGTTCGTAGTTCCATTTGCCCGCGCGTTCGTCGGCCGCCACGATGCGCGCACCTTCGGCATCGATCGACAGGCCGTAGCGTCGCTTGCGATCGGCGGGCTGCCCGCTGACGCAGATGGCGCGGATGCCGAGTTTCATCAGGTGCTGGCCCGGCTCACCGCCGGCGTTGGCCTCTTTGATGCCGCCCGTCAGCGGGCTCTTGCAGCCAAACGAAATCCGCCCGGAGGTCGGAACGGCGGTGCCCGAGAGAACTCCCGGCGCCATGATCAGCAGGTTGTCGGGGCCGAGTGGATCACAGCTCGGATCGCAGCGTTCCAGCAACACACGCGCGACCAGCGAACGCCCGCCGAGCAGCCTCCAGTCTTCTGGATAGTCCTCGAACGAGACCTGCTGGGTCGTCATGTCTACGTGAAGAATTCGGTCGCCGGTCGGTCCAGCCATGTTGGAGTCTCTCCTGGTCGCGAGTTGCACAACGTGGGGCAGCGGGACGATGCCGGGCCACTCTACCTGCCGGCCGGCGCGGATGTCCATGCAGAGGGGGCACGATTGCGCTGGCGAGCCGCGGGCTGTGCTGGAAAACGGCTGATTCGTATCTTCTGCTACTGCACGATCGGCCGTTCGGGCGGCGCGGGCCGGTCGCGCGATGCAGCGGTATCCTGCCGCACTATCCTGCCGCACCACGCACCAGGCACGACGGACTCGTAACCCGATTGGAGATTTTGTGGATTCCGCGCGCACCCCCGTCCTTCTGGCTGCTGCTCATTCGATCGAGAGAGACGAGATCGTCGATGCCATCGAACTCGCCAGACGCGCGTCGGAGAGTGCTTTGGCCAGCGCACAGGAGCTGCGCAAAAAAATCCAGCGGGTGAGCATGGTTTCGGTCGTGTTCTCGCCGGTCTCGTCCAATCCGGCGACGCAACTGGCCGAGCGCCTCGGTCTGGCGGATGTCGAGTGCGAGGGCACGACGCCGGGTGGAAACCTTCCGCAGTGGCTCGTGACGCGTGCCGCGTCGCAGATCGCAGCCGGCGAACTCGACGCCACGCTGATTGCCGGTGCGGAAGCCACGCGCTCGATGCGCGCCGCCGACCCGAATGCGGGATTCATGAGCGCGGTGCGTCCGGACAAGGCCAGTGCGAACGCGGATCGCGTCGTGGGCCCCTCGATCACCGGAGTGTTGGGCGACGTCGAACTCGCGGTCCGGCTGTACAAGCCCACCGAGCTGTATCCGCTATTCGAAAGCGCGCTCGCGCACAGCGAAGGCCGTAGCTTCGATGAGCAACGGGAGTTTCTCGGCCCCTTGATGTCGCGCTTTTCGCACGTGGCCGCCGATCATCCCTATGCGTGGTTTCGCGAGCGGCAAAGTGCGAAGCAGGTGAGTGAAGTCACTGCGAGCAATCGATTGGTCGCGCAGCCGTATCCGAAGAAGATGAATGCGTTTCCCAACGTCGACCAGGGTTGTGCGGTGATCGTTGCCTCGCTCGCGACGGCGCGCGAACTCGGGCTCGCCGATCGCTGTGTCTATGTTTGGTCGGGGGCCAACAACACCGAACCGACACCTGCGACGCGGCCGGATCTCGGTGATGCGCCGGCGATGCGCGCCGCGAGTGCTGCGGCACTGGAGGCCGCCGGAATCGCGGCGGACGATCTGGGGCTGATGGATCTGTACTCGTGTTTTCCGATCGCGGTCGAGGTTGCGGCGAGGGGGCTGGGCATCGAACTCGATGACCCGCGCGGTTTGACGTTGACCGGCGGGCTTCCGTTCTTTGGCGGTCCCGGCAACAACTACTCGATGCACGCGATCGCGACCCTGTTCGAGCGGCTGCCCGAGGTCGGGGGGCTGGGATACATCGGAGCCAATGGAGGCTTGTTGTCCAAGCATTCGATCGGCGTGTACGGCGCCACACCGCCGCCGGCTGGATTCGCGCAGGCCGATACGTCGCGCCAGCAAGCCGAGATCGACGCCACCGCGATCACCGCAGTCAAAGAGGCCAGCGGCGATGCGACGGTGGTGGCGTCGACGATCGTCTACGGCCGCGATGGCGCCGCCAGCGATGTCCCGGTGATCGCAACACTCGATGACGGGCGTCGGGTCGTTGCAAGAGCCGATGCCGCGACGCTCGCCACGCTGCCGGACACGAGTCTGGTGGGCGAGCGGATTCGAGTTTCGGGATCGCCGCTCAGTTTCGCGATCTGACGAATCTCTCGATCAACTGGATCCCAGTATCGCCGAGCGTCGGGACGGGTGCTGGCTCGCCCTGATTCGCAATACTTCGGAAGCGGAGGCGGC
>JAJDAM010000913.1 GCA_029261905.1 Deltaproteobacteria bacterium | reverse complement strand
CCGGGCCAGTATCGCCGCGGCAAAGGCGAGTCCACCGCCTACCCAAAGAGGCAGCAGCGTAGACGTCTGCCCGAGCAAGCCTCCGAGCGGTGCACCGAGTGCGACCCCCAGCATCATGCTGCCGCCCACCACGCCCATCGCGCGACCGCGCTGAGCGTCGGGCAGCGCATTCGAAGCCAGCATCAGCAGCACCGACAATGCGGTGATGTGCGCGCAGCCCTCCGCGAAACGGATGACCAGAAAAAACCAGAACGGAACGGGTGCTGCCAACGCGAAGAAGCAGCAGGCATCGACCACCAAGGCACCGACCAGCAGCGAGCGCCTTCGCCCGAAACGATCCGCGAATGCCCCAGCCAACGGCGCCATCAACAGCGCGCCGATCATGTTGACCGACATGAACAGCGAGGTTGCAAATTCCGACACCGCGAATCGCTCGCCCACGAGCTCGCGTAGAACTGGAACCGGCAAAGTCACCGGCGCCATGATCGAAATCGCGAGGATTCCGATCGTGCCGAGTCGCCAACCATCGGACGACATTCCGGTGTCCAACTCGGCGTCGGTTCGAATCGGGTGGGTCACGCCCGGATGCTAGCAGTGGGTGTCGAGCCTGACGGAGGGCGAGGGGGATGGGGAGGTGGATGGGGATTGCGTTCGCGCGACTGTCGGCGAGAGTATGCAACTGGAGGATGATGAATTGAGCCGTCAAGCCAACGCCACCCCCGCCGCCAACCCGCTACTCGACCGGAGCGGGCTGCCGCGATTCGATCGGATCGGGCCCGAGCACGTCACCGCGGCGATCGGGTCTCTGCTCGAGCAGCTCGAGGTCGAATTGTCGGCGCTGGAAGCGTCACTCGCAGCCGCGTCCACCGGCGGGAGCGCGGTGACCTGGGATGGGCTGATCGCTCCGCTCGAACAGATCGGCGAACGGCTGAGCTTCAGTTGGGGAATCGTCGGTCACCTGATGGGCGTTCGAAACAGTGACGCGCTGCGCGAAGCACACGAATCCGTCCAAACGGACGTCGTGCAGTTCGGAACGCGGTTCGCACAGAGTCCTGAGGTCTATCGCGGCCTGGTCGCGTTGCGAGACGGCGACGAATGGAAGCGGCTCAGCGCCAGCCAACGCCGGATTCTCGAAGTACTGATCCGCGATGCGCGGCTATCGGGCGTCGGGCTCGAGGGCGCGGCCAAGCAACGCTTCAACGCGATCCAGATCGAGCTGGCCGAATTGGCGACCGATTTCACGAACCATGTGCTCGATGGCACCAAGGCGTTCGCGCTCGAGTTGACCGCACCCGACGAGGTCGATGGTCTCCCGGCCAGCGCGAGGGCGCTGGCCGCCCAGGCCGCTCAGGCCGAGGGAAACGCAACGGCGAGCGCCGAAGCGGGACCCTGGCGCATCACGCTCGACGCGCCATCGCTGGTTCCGTTCCTCCAGCACGCGACCCGACGCGACCTTCGAGAATCGCTCTACCGGGCGAACATCGCGATCGCCAGCGGAGGCGAGCTGAACAACGCCGACCTGATCGAACGCATCCTCGGGCTGCGACTCGAAGAATCGAAACTGCTGGGTTTCGAGAACTTCGCGCAGCTGAGCCTGGCTTCGAAGATGGCGCCGGATGTCGCGGCGGTGGAGCAGCTCCTCGAGGAGATGAGAACGGCTTCGTACGACGCCGCATCGCGTGAGTTGAAACAATTGACCGAGTTCGCGCGCGAATCGGGTGCCGATCTCGGAGACGGGCTGCGCCACTGGGACGTGATGTTCTGGGCCGAGCGATTGCGCGAAGCGAAGTTCGACTACACCGACGAACAGCTGCGTCCGTATTTTTCGCTCGAGCGTGTGCTGGACGGTCTGTTCGAACTGGCGCACCGACTGTTCGGGGTACAGATCGACGCCGCGGACGGCGAGACGCCCGTCTGGCACGATGACGTTCGCTTCTTCCGTGTGCGCGACGAAAGTGGCCAGCCGATCGCCGCGTTCTTCCTGGACCCCTACAGCCGGCCGGCGGAAAAGCGCGGCGGAGCGTGGATGGACGAATGCGTCGGTCGCGCGTGCCGTGCGGACGGCGTGCGACTGCCGGTCGCATACCTCGTCTGCAACCAGACGCCGCCCGTGGGCGACACTCCGTCACTGATGACCTTCCGCGAGGTCGAGACGTTGTTTCACGAGTTCGGTCACGGCCTCCAGCACATGTTGACGACCGTCGACGAATCGCTCGCTGCCGGTATTCGAAATATCGAGTGGGATGCGGTCGAATTGCCGAGCCAATTCATGGAAAACTGGTGCTACGACAAAGAGACGCTGATGGGGTTGGCGATCCACTTCGAAACCGGCGAGAAGCTGCCCGATGACCTGTTCCAGAAAATCACATCGGCGCGTACCTACCGCGCTGGAAGCGATACGTTGCGGCAGGTGTTCTTCGGACTCACGGATCTCGAGCTGCATTCCCGATTCGTTCCGGGCGCCGCCGAGAATGCGTTCGACGTCGAGCGCCGTGTCGCCGAGCGAGCGACGGTGATGGCACCGCTTCCCGACGACCGCTTCTTGTGCAAATTCGGCCACATCTTCGGCGGTGGCTACGCGGCGGGCTACTACTCGTACAAGTGGGCCGAAGTTCTCAGCGCCGACGCGTTCGCCGCTTTCGAAGAGGCCGGGCTCGGCGACGACGAAGCGGTTCGCAGTACCGGGCGACGCTTTCGCGATACGGTGTTGGGGCTCGGTGGGAGCCAACCTGCCATGGAGACGTTCGTCGCATTCCGGGGACGCAAACCGAGCAGCGAAGCGCTGCTGCGACACTCAGGACTCGAGGCGGAGGGTTGAGAGATGATCGAACAGATTCCGGTCATCATCGAGGCTGCGATCAACGGGGAGACCCGCCCCGAACGCAACCCGCAAGCACCGCGCAAAGCGGTCGAAATCATCGAAGACGTATTTCGCTGCCTCGATGCGGGCGCGTCGATCATTCACGCCCACACCGAAGACATTCTCATACGAGTCTCCTCTTAGAGCGCCTGTCCGATGCCCGCTTCGCGAAGCGCGCTCTCGGTCGGCCCCGAGCCTTCACAGCATCCGGCGAGCTCTCCGTCGACGACAACTGCGGGCACTGCGCGAATGCCGAGGCGCTTCGCGCGCTGAGCCACCTGTTCGTCTTGCATATCGAGCACCAACACCTCGCAGGACTCGCACGCGCCGGAGTGGCAATTTTCGCGAACTCAGGAGTTGAGGCGGTCACTCATTTCCTTACCGCGCTTGTTCTCCTACTCGCCCTCTTTGCAAAAGAGCCCTGGCTCGAGAGCGAGTACGGCGAGGCCTATCTTGCCTACCGCCGAAACGTGCCCAGGTACCTGTGACGGTCTTCAAGTGCCGCGAGTACACCAAAGGGAGGCGACCCGTGATCGGCAAATCCGGAAAGAGATGGGTGCTGTGGCTTTCGAATTGCGCCTTTGTCCCTTGCTGCGTCAAGTCAAGCGGGTTATAAGCCGAGGTACAGTGCAGGTCTCTTCTATGAATCCCATCACCCGCAACCAGTTCCTTCTCGCCGTAGCGCTCTTCCACCTCTTTTCAGACGTGGCTTTCGCTGGTGGTGCGATTCTGTGTGTTGGCCCGAACGACCACCGCGCCGTTGAGATCAGGCACCTGGCACCAGACTGCGAGCCTGCAGTCAACCTCGCGACCTCCGCAGTCGGAATCGATTCGCAAGACGGGGAATGCGCAGGTTGCACTGATAGTCCGCTGCACTCGGAAGCCGAATTGGGCACCGAGCGTATCGAGTGGGACCCTACCCCTCCTGCGGTTCTTGCGGGCTCCTTCTCAGCTCAATACCCGCCTGCGCTCTTTCTGGAGCGCACTCCCGCGACCCGTCTCGACCTGTCGACGACGATGCGCGCGCACCGAAGCATCGTTCTTCTCATCTGAATCCACCGTCAAACCAGTTCTAAGCGGACCGCTCGGCGACTTCACGTTGCCACGAGCGGCCCTGATTCCCATGGTTTGCCAGGCAATGCCTGGATGACGGTGCGAGACGATGACAAGAAAATGCGAGAGAGGCCGAACCCGAGAGCAGTTCGGCCGGCTAGCCCTGATTACGACACTGGTCGCAGCAACCTACGGCTGCGCAAACGTAGCCCCGAGCCAAACCCGTCCGCCTTCGCAAGCGCTCGGTTCCGAGTATCCAGCGTTTCAAGCGCAGCGGGTCCCGCAGCCAGAGCCCGAGCTTGCACGGCCCAACGAGCCGCTGGGCGAGCTTTCGCTTCGTGAGGCTCTCGCACTGTCGCTCCTCCAAAGCCCAGAGCTAGGCGCGTTCTCCTGGGAGACTCGGGCTCGAGAAGCGGAGGCGCTTCAAGCAGGCCTCCTCCCCAACCCAGAACTCGCGTTTGAGGCGGAGAACTTCGCCGGCAGTGGCTCGTTCAATGGCTACGACAGCGCCGAGACGACAGTCGTGCTTGGCCAGCTCATTGAGCTGGGAGGAAAGCGGGCGAAACGTCAGCGTGTCGCTGAGCTAGAGCGTGACCTTGCTGACTGGGACTACGAAGTAGCGCGCCTCGACGTCCTGACCGCTGCCACCCAGGCCTTCGTCCGTGTCCTCGAAGCTGAAAGGCGCCTCAATCTCGCAGAGGAACTTCGCGCACTGGCAGAAGAATCTCTTGGCGCAGTCTCGAAGCGGGTTCGTGCCGGCGCAGCGTCTTCAGTCGAAGCGACTCGGGCAGAGGTGAATCTGTCGAGTGCCAAAGTCGCAAGGCGTCGCGCGGATGCCGTGCTCGCTACTGCACGGGCCAGGCTTGCATCGTACTGGGGGGCCCGAACAGCGAGCTTCGAGCGAGCATCGGGCGAGCTCGACTCGGTCTATCCACCACCGGAGTTTGGAGCTCTTCGCGCTCGGCTCGAGAACAATCCGGACGTCGCACGATGGATGGCAGAACTCGCGCACCGCGAGGCAGTAGTCGAACTAGCCGACACACGACGTATCCCGGATGTCGTTCTGGAGGGGGGCGTGCGCCAGTTGAACGAAACCAACGACGCAGCACTTGTATTCGGGTTCTCCGTCCCGCTTCCCGTCTTTGACCGCAACCAAGGTGGGCGGGAGGCGGCCCGGCACCGGAAATCGAAGGCGCGCAGCAAAGCTCTGGCTGCAACCGTAGCGGCTGCTCGCGACCTCGAAGTGGGACTCCAAGCGCTGCAGTCGAACTATGACGCCGTCATCGCCCTTCGCGACGAGGTTCTACCGCAAGCAGAGAACGCCTTCGACGGGGTTCGCACCGGCTACCACCGAGGGCTCTTTCGCTACGTCGATGTGCTCGACGCCCAGCGGACGCTTTTTCAGCTCCGCGACAGAGAACTCTCTGCGCTCGGAGAATTTCACCGCGCTGCAGCAGAGGTCGAGCGGCTAACGGGCACCCCAATCGCCCCCATGGCTACGACCCCGCACACGAGCGGGAAGAACTAGGAGACCAACATGAATCGCCATCCCATTCACCCATCGCTCATCACGCTTTTCATCATCAGCCTATTCCTTGCAGCGCCGTCTCTTGCGGAGGAAGACCACGACGGAGACGACGCCGAGCACAGCGAGCAGAGCGAACATGATGAACACGGCGCAGAAGCAGTCCAGCTCTCCGAGGACGTCGTTCGCGAGTTTGGAATCGAGCTCGGTATCGCCGGCGCAGGTCTCGTAACCAGAACGGTCGTACTCCCCGCCGAAGTTAGGCCGAACGAAGAGCGACTCGCACACATCGCGCCGCGCTTCCCCGGCATTGCGCGCGAAGTGAGAAGTCGAGTCGGCGATGCCGTGAAGGCCGGCGCCACCCTTGCCATCATCGAAAGTAGCGAGAGCCTCTCGCCCTACGCTCTCAAGACTGAAATCAACGGCATCATCCTTGAGCGCCACATCACTCGAGGTGAGCCGGTCTCCCCGGAACGCGGCCGCGTGTTCACCGTGGCGGACCTGAGTGACGTTTGGGTCGATATCAGCGTCTACCAGAAGCACCTGAACGCGGTGAAGCTCGGTCAGACCGTGACCGTCTCTGCCGGCCATGGTCTTGTGCCAGCGATAGCGAAAATATCCTACGTCTCCCCCGTTGTGGACGAAGCAACGAGAACTGCAACGGCGCGAATCATTCTCCCAAACCCCGACGGCGCATGGCGCCCGGGACTCTTTGTCACAGCTCTCATCGAATTAGAACGGGTCGAGGTTCGAGTGGCTGTGCCCCGCGCCGCGCTCGAACAAGTCGAGGGAAAAACCGTCGTCTTCGTAAAGGACGCCGACGGCTTCGAACCCCGACCAGTCACTCTCGGGCTTCAGGGAAGCGATGTGGTCGAAATCTCGAACGGCCTCAATCCCGGAGAAGCTTTCGTCACCCGGGGTGGCTTCACGCTCAAATCGGAACTTGCCCGCGAAGAACTAAGCGGCGGCCACAGCCACTAAGGGGCGTAATCCAATGAAGAACATTATCGATTTCGCCCTCTCCAGCCGTTTGCTTGTGCTTGCCCTCGGGCTCCTTGTCGCCACGGCTGGGTTCACCAGCTATCTGGGCCTGCCCGTAGACGCCTTTCCCGATGTGTCTCCGAACCTCGTCCAGATTTTCACCGAAACCGAGGGTCTCTCCCCGGAGGACGTCGAGAAATACGTCACCTACCCAGTCGAAACCTCGATGAACGGACTTCCAGGGCTCAAGAAGACTCGCTCTGTCTCGAACTTCGGCCTCTCAGTCGTAAACGTCTACTTCAACGACGACATGGACATCTACTTTGCCAGACAGGTGGTGAACGAACGCCTGCAGGAAGCGCGGGAACAGATTCCAGAAGGCTTCGGTGAGCCCGCCATGGGCCCGATCTCCACCGGAATGGGGCTCATCCTCTTCTACTACATTGAAGACACAACCGGTGCCTACTCCCTCGAAGAGCTCCGCACGATTCAGGACTGGCTCGTCAAGTTTCACCTTCAGACAGTGCCAGGTGTCACGGAAGTCCTCGGAATCGGCGGCTTCGAGAAGCAGTTCCAAGTTCGCGTTCATCCAGAGGACTTGATTCGCTTCGACCTCACCGTAAGCGAAGTGATTGAGCGCATTAGGGAGAACAATCTCAACGTTGGCGCCCAATTCATCGAGAGAAACGCAGAGGAATATGTCGTTCGTTCGGTCGGGCTGGCGGCTGACACGGACGACCTCGAGAACATCGTAATCAAAAGCGAAGACGGCACCCCCGTCTTTCTGCACGAAGTTGCGGAGATTGAAATCGGGGGGGCCATTCGTCGCGGTGTCCAGACGCGAAACGGCGTCGACGAAGTCGTCGCCGGCATGGTCATCAAGCTCTTCGGGGCGAACTCCTCAACGGTCATCGGTCGGGTCGAAGAGAAACTCGTAGCCATCAACAAGATTCTTCCCGAAGGCCTGAAGCTTGTGCCCTACTACGAGCAGAAGACGCTCGTCGCGGCCTGTGTAAAGACGGTCACAGATGCCCTCGTTCAGGGCATCGTGCTCGTCGCTCTGGTTCTAATGGTCTTCATGGGCGGAATCCGGCCGAGCATCGTGGTAGCTCTCTCAATTCCCTTCTCGGTGCTTTTTGCGACCCTTTTCATGGGTCAGTTCGGCATCTCCGCAAACCTGATGTCACTCGGCGGCCTCGCAATTGCCATCGGGATGATGGTCGACGGAACCATCGTTGTTGTCGAAAACGTGGACCGCATGCTCCGGGAAGCTCCGCCTGGAGAATCTCGAGCGCGTATCGTCTCACGCGCAGCGCTCGAGGTGGCTCGCCCGATTGCGTTCGCGATTACCATAATCATCATCGTCTTCCTGCCGCTCTTCACACTCCAGGGCGTCGAAGGGAAGACCTTCCGCCCACTCGCTTACACCGTCGCACTCGCGATGGCTGGTTCGCTCGTGTTCGCACTCGTGCTGTCCCCGGTGCTCTCGCAACTCCTGATGCGGCCACCAAAGGCGCAAGGGCAGGGCCAGCCGACGGAGGTGTGGCTGGTTCGAACCTTGCTCAGAATCTATCGACCCGCGGTCGCGCTCTTTGTTCGCCGTCGGAGCATTGCGGTAGGCATCTCAATTGCTCTTCTCCTCGTGGGGGCAGCCGTCTTTCCTCAGCTTGGCTCCGAGTTCACCCCCCGCCTTCAGGAAGGCACACTTGTTCTTCGCCTCTCGATGGCCCCTTCGATTTCTCTGACCGAGAGCACTCGCATCACTCAAATTGTCGAGCGACGCCTCGTCGCAGTGCATGAAATTGAGAGCGTCGTGACCCGAATCGGCCGAGGGGAGGTCGGTGCACACACTGACCCCGTCAACAG
>JAJDAM010000912.1 GCA_029261905.1 Deltaproteobacteria bacterium | reverse complement strand
CGATTCCATCGGGCGGTTGTAGAGCCAGAACATCATGCCGAGCGCGAAGAAATTCTTGCACCGGTCGGCATCGCGGGCGCTGATCTCGAGGTCCTTGAGCGCTTCGCGGTTCAACTTCGTCAGCGGAACTTCGACCATCGTGAACCGCTGACGCAAGTCCGGAAGGGGATCCTCGGTGTAGCCTGCGCGTTTCAAATTGGCGTCAGTGAAACTGTCACTGTTGATGATCACCATTGCGCCTGGCCGAAGGTCGTCGAGATTGGCACGAAGGGCGGCCGGGTTGAACGAGACGAGCACGTCCGGATGGTCAGCGGGCGTTCGGATGTGCTTGGAAGAGAAGTGAATCTGGAATCCAGATACACCTGCGAGTGTTCCTGCGGGAGCTCGGATTTCGGCCGGGTAATCGGGCAGCGTCGCCAGTTCGTTGCCGGCCAGCGCGGTCGACTCGGTGAATTTCGTTCCCGTCAGCTGCATTCCATCGCCAGAGTCGCCGGTGAATCGAATGGCGACGCCGTCGATCTGTTGGACTGCCTTATCCGGCATTCGCTTCTCCGCGGGGGGGACCTGGCCTGCTGTGGAAAATTCAGCCGTGATTGTATCGGGCGTCCTCGGCCGCGAAAGGCCCGTAGCGGGCGTATTCGCAGTTCGGTGCCTCATCGGGAAGGCGGGAAGATTCAGCTATGCCGCGGGATTGCGCGTTTCGCTGCGGGCGCAAGAACCTCAAGAGGGCGCCCCTCCGGTCCGATACAACGGACATGCTGTTCATTGCGCGCTCCGCACCGGAACCGAAGACGACACAGCTCGTTTCGCTGTGCTGTTCGCTGAACTCTCCGGTGGTTTCGATTCCGGAGCTACCGGTCGGGCCCGCTTCTGCCGCCATCGCGGTCCACAGCGACATCGATGAAGGCACGCACATCACGGTGGCGGTTCAGTGTCAGCGGACTGGAGATGTGGCGCTGTTTCGTGCCCGCGGCGAGCCGGGAGAGCCCGCAGACGCGTCTTCGAAGGTCGTACTGCTCTGGGCAGAGGGCATGGGCTTCTTGTTCGACGACGAGCTTTGCGTCGAGTCATCGAATGAAACAGGTGTTCGAAACGAAGTCGCGATGGAGGTCTGGCGCAACCTCGTTCGAGGGAGCCAGCCAGCCGGGGGGGATCCTCCGGCTCGACAGATCGAGGAACCGGATCCAAGCACCGTACTGAGCAAATTTCGGATCCACTGGTCACAAGCGCAGGACGTGATGCTGGCCGGAGCCGAAACCCATGAATCGAACCAGCGCCCGAATTTCGTGGCTGCTGTTGTCGCTTGACCCAGAAGTCCGCAACGAGGGGGAATTGAAATGTTGAATCAACCGCACCGGGGGGCAACCCGAGTCCTTGCACCCAGGCTGGTACCGGTATTGCTGCTGCTGGCAGTGGGCTGCGCGACCAGCGGGCCGAACAAGGAAGAGGTCCAGCGCACGAAAGAGGCTCGATCTCACCTGAACCTGGGCATCGACTATCTGCGGACGAACCGGGTCGAACTCGGCTTGCGAGAATTCCAGATCGCTGCGGGCCTCGATCCGCGAAATGCCCGGATCCAATACGCAATCGGCGACGCGTACCTGCTGAAAGGCAAGCACGCCGAGGCCGAAATGCACTATCGCAGGACGATCGAACTCGCTCCGGAATTCCACGACGCGCGATTGAACCTGTCGGGATTGCTGCTGTCGCAGGAACGCTGGGAAGAGGCCCGCGTCGAATCCGCGTATCTCGCGGACAGCGCGACGTTCCCGGCGCCGTGGCGTGCGCTCGCAAACCAGGGCTGGGCCGAGTACAAGCTCGGAAACGCAGCGCAGGCGCGATCCACGCTCGAACTGGCTCGAAGGTTCAGCCCGACCTATTGGCCGGCGTTGCTGAGTCTCGGCATCCTGGATATGGAACAGGGACGCCGCATGGAGGCGATTGCGCTATTCCAAGAAGTACTCAAGCATCGTCCCGACCCGAGCGCCGCGGCAGAGGCGAATTATCGAATCGGCGAGATCTATGTAGCGTTGGGGCACCGTAAGCGTGCGGTGAATCATTTGATGGCGGCTGTATCCAGCGCGCCGGGTGGCCAGTGGGGCACGAAGTCCGAGGAGTACCTGAAACTCCTGCGTTGACCCACCAGGCTGGCGGGTCGATTGGGAGCTACCTGGCCCGCCAGCGGCGGCTTCGCGGGATTTCTCTCGACGAACTCGCGGAGTCGACCAAGATCCCTAGGCGCTCGCTCGAACGCCTCGAAGCCGGCGCATTCGACGGCGAACCCGACGGATTCTCGCGCGGTTTCGTGCGCACGATCGCGAACGCGCTCGGGCTCGATTCGGAAGATTCGATCATGCGCATGTCGGGCGAGCCACCCGACGCGGACGACGAAAACGCGAGTCATCTGAGCTGGACGGTTCGGTGGATCGCGATCGCGGCGCTCGCTCTGGTTGCCACGGCCGCCGTCGTCGCCGCCACCTGGTTCTGGGAGCGCTCAGTGCGGTCCGTTGCGACGTCGAGCGGCCCCGAGATCGTCTACCGGCGCGACGCCGTCCGAGCGCTCGCGCGGGAGCAAGAGCAACGAGATTCGAAACAACAGTCGGAACCCGCAGTGCGGGTTGGCGACCCGAGCGACGCGCACGAGGAGGCGGTCGAGCGGGTCGAAACCGGGCGAAATCGTGACGACCCTTCGAACTGAGGCGCTGGTGCTCCGCTACGTCGAGTTCGGGGAGTCAGATCTCATCATCCATCTGTTGGTGCCTGAGCTCGGCAAGCTGGCCGTGATCGCAAAAGGCGCGCGGCGCAGCGTCAAGCGCTTTCCCGGCAGTCTGGATTTGTTCAACCACGTTCGGATCCAGGTCGATCGGCGCAGTCGCACGTCTCTCGCGCGGCTGGACCAGGCGAAACTGATCCAGCCGTTCACGGCCTTGCGGGACGACTGCGCGCGCTTCGCGCTCGCTTGTTACCTGTTCGAACTGCTGGATCGGCTGACACCCGAAGACGGCGTTCGCGCCGAAATGCAGCAGCTGTTTCGCTTTGCG
>JAJDAM010000911.1 GCA_029261905.1 Deltaproteobacteria bacterium | reverse complement strand
CAGGCGCTGGTCGGACGCGTTCGTCGGCCTGCTCGAAAACCCTCCGGAGCCCGAAATGATTCAGGCAACCGGTGAGCTGTTGACCTACTTCCACGAACTGGAACAAGAGCGGCGCAAGTCTCCTGGCGACGATCTCATCTCGGCGCTGTTGACGGCGGAACTCGATGGACGCCGGCTCACCAGCGAAGAACTCGACGGGTTCTTCATCATGCTCCTCGTGGGAGGAAACGAGACCACCACGAACCTGATCAGCAACCAGCTCAACCTGCTCGCGTCGCGGCCGGAGATCTGGACGGCGCTGCGCGAGGATCGGTCGTTGTTGCCTGCGGCAATCGAAGAGACGGTGCGTTGGGACTCGCCGGTCCAGAATCTCGGCCGTGAAGTCACGCGGGATCTCACGCTCCACGGCGTCGATCTGCCAGCGGGAAGTCGCGTGGTCGTGTCGTACGGGGCAGCCAACCGGGACCCCGAAGCGTTCGACGAGCCGGACGAGTACCGACCCGAGCGCGACCTGCGCGGGCACCTCGGCTTCGGCCAAGGGCGCCACTTCTGTCTGGGCGCCGGGTTGGCCCGATTGGAAGCGCTCGCGTCCCTCGACGCGATGCTCGATCGATTCGAACAGATCACTCCCGGCGAGATCGCCGGCCAACGCCTGCACTCGACAGTGATCCGCGGCTTCGAATCGCTTCCGCTACGCGCGAGTTCGCAAGGCTGATCCCATCAATATCGAGCGGGTGGACCGTCAGGCTCGGGCGAATCACACCGAATCGATCTCGGCGGCCTATTCGAACATTGGATCCCCTGCGTGACGCCAGCGGACATCATCGCGCACGCACCCGAGGTAGCGCCCTGGATCGCGGCATTGCGATCCACTCCGAAATTGGTGCGACACGTGCTTCGGCCGCCAAAATCGATACAGACCTCGCATTCGACGCTCGCCTCTCGTCGAAGAGCCACCACGAGGGTTCCCACGAACACGGCCGCGGCCAATAAACCGATGATCACACGTTGCATACTGAAATGATTCCTATTGAATCCAATTCGAGGTCCAAGCGAGCTCGCTTCCGCTCTTCGAGCGAGTCTGAGAGCCGCGAAGATACAACGTGCAGCCACAAACGGGACGAACGTCGCACGAATCGGCTAATCGCCGTAGGATCCCTGCCCGAGCCAAATTCGACCGAATCTGTGTCACGCGCCCGGTTTTTCCCAATCGCGACACCGACTCTGATAGCTTGAATCCCCAACCGTCGACTGCTCGAGGGGCCGGGTATGGATACTCGTATTCAGGCGCGACGTTGCTTGCTCTGGATTGCGGGCGTCGGACTGATTGGGCTGGCGATCGCGTCTGCGGCCCCCGCGGAAACACTCGTGAGCTCGAATTTTCAGTTGTTGGCCGGGCATCCCTCGAGCGCAGGCCACGGCGCGTTGCCGTTTTCCGGCGGGTCCGGCCTGGGGTCGACCGGGGTTTCGATCGGACAACTCTCGGTGATCGGCTATTCCGGTGCCAGCGTCGGGCTCGATACGGTCGCGAGCGGCTTCTGGCCCATCGTTGCGGGAGGCTTTGCGAACATCGATACCGACGCCGATGGCATCGCCAGCCCCTTTGATGACGATGACGATGGAGATGGCCTGCTGGATACGGTCGAGAGCGGTCGCGGAATTTTCTCGGGCCCCGGAGACGTCGGGTCGAGCCCGGTGGTCGCCGATTCCGACGGGGACGGATTCATGGATGGAACGGAGGTCGCGGCCGGGACCGATCCGAACAATCCGGGCAGCTTTCCTGTCGGGGTTCCGGCCATCGGATTCGCGGGTTGGATGTTGCTGTGCGGTCTGCTCGCATTCCTGGGGCGAACCGCAATTTCTCCGCGAACGGAGGTTTTCTGATGTGTAATCGCTTTCGTCGAACGACGACTCTGATGCAAGTGCAAGTGCGAGTGCTCGTCGCTTGCATCGCAACCGTCATCGCGTTCGGGTCGGCCGATGCGGCGCGGGCCGCTACACCGGGAGAGATCAACTTCCAGGGACTGCTCCTCGACTCGGGTGGTCAGGTCGTCAACGGCAGCGTGGATCTCGATTTCGAACTGTTCGATGCCGCAACCGCCGGCACATCGTTGTGGAGCGAGAGCCAGTCGGGCGTTTCGGTCCTCGATGGTGTCTACGACGTGGCGCTGGGTTCGGTAACCGCGATCGGTACGAGCGTGCTTGCCAGTGGCAACGTCTGGCTCGAGATCACAGTCGAAGGCGAAACGCTCGCACCGAGGCAGCGACTGCTCGCGGTTCCCTACGCGCTGCGTTCGGCCGAAGCCGACACGGCAGGAAACCTTCCTCCGGGCACGCTCGAGGCGATCTACGCGACGTTTTCGTTCGATGGCGCAGATCCACCGAACGACGATCCCAGAGAGGGTGGTGCCGACTCGGACGCCGATGGAATCCTCAATTTCATCGATCCCGACAATGACAACGACGGAATTCCCGACGCCACCGAGGTCGGACAGGGCACCGACATCAATCTGCCGACGCCGACCCTCACGGACGCGACGCCGTCGATCGCCAGCGACATCTTTTCG
>JAJDAM010000910.1 GCA_029261905.1 Deltaproteobacteria bacterium | reverse complement strand
AGCGTCGAATCTGCCCTTCTCGCCTGAGGTATCGGTCGTGAGAAATACAAATGGCTCTCTCTCACACCAGAATGAAAACGCGTGGACTGACTTGCTGTCTCTCGGAAGAGAGAAAACGCGGACGCCATGGACTTCCAGAATATGAACCATGTTGGGGCATGGTTTCTCGCCGAGGCCCCAATGTGTTCGAAGTGCATCCGCAGCTTCTTCCGGTTGGAACCCCCTCATGCACGGAAGATCGGGCAGGGGAAGCCGGAACCGTTCTGAGATCCAGCGGTCGATCTCCATGGCAAGAGAGCCCGTGGCGAGAGACATGTCACGCTGGCCGGAAGTCATTGACGCAAGCCCGCGGAAGCTGACGCCGTCCACAGTGGGCTCGTGCAGGTCGTCACCGAAGAAGAAGGACTCCGGGAACCGGAGTGCCTCCGTCAATCTCTTGCGACTCTTCTCCGGTGGATCTATGTCGCCATGTTCATACATCGAAATAAGGCGAGGGCTCACGCCAACCGCTGCGGCTAGCTTCGTCTTTGTCATCCCTCGACGCTTTCTCGCGGTCGCGAGTCGTGAAGGGTTGAATGTCTCGTTCATCCCGTTATGGCCGTCGCTGAACGGAGATTTCTATCGGTGTTTCTTCCTCGACATCCAGATCGATGGTACTTCCGCCCAAGTCGACCGGTGGAAGGATGATGCGTTTGGACCATCGGGAAATGCGACCTTCTGAATCGGAACCGAGCGGGAGCGACAGCTCCCAACGCAGGGTTCGTCCGGTGACCCGCCTCATCAACAACCAAGTGTGTCGCGAGCTGGATTCGAGGACTCCCGGAGCCTCGTGGGGTTCGAATTCGGGACCAAGGCAGAGCTGCCGGTTGTCCCGCAGAAAGTCACCCGTCGCCGAGCCTTTCGGGTACTTCGTCTTCGGGCTTCGCTGTGCATCACCTGTTGATTCATTGCCGGAACTCACGGCGATCGCGAGATCCCCCTCGGGCCAATACACAGTGTCCAGATTTTTGTATGTACCGCGCTTCCACCCTTGCGGGATCTTGGACTCACGCAAGGATCGGATTGTTCGAGCGAACGAGAAATACCCGCCTGCACCGGCGGGGTCGTTCGAGGTGCAACTATTCCGAGCCGCTTCGCCGTCGCTTACGGCTTTTAGAAGCTCGGACATCGAGATGCCCATTTCAGCAAGGGCATCGACGACCTCGATCTCAGTATTGAAAATACGGCAACTGGCTACTGGTCCCATAGGCTCCCCTCTATTTCTCCTTTTTGTACCTCAAATGAGAACAAAAAACAAGAAATTCGATCCACGCGCTTGATGTTTCGATTGTGGAGGGGGCCACTGACTCCGCTCGTTCGCCGCGGGCGACGGTGCGCAACGTGCGAAGGTTGACCTCCTCACGTAGCTGTCGAGCGAAACGTCCGGGGCCGCTCAAGGTTCGATCGAGCTGACCCGCGAACCGCTGCGGATGGAGCCCTGTGCCGCTCCCGCGCCGCCAGCGCCGAGCCCGAAGACTGTCGCTACGCTTCGTTTCAAGGGAGCAGTCGATGAGATCAAAGCCGAGGGGCGTGAAGTACCGCAACCTGAACGTGTACCGTGGCTCGATCTGGTATCGCCGCGTGGTGGACGCCAGGCGGTTCCGTGTGGACACCCGTACAACGGACTGGGCTGAGGCGACTCGCTTCCGTGACCTGTACGAAGAGAAGCGGCGCGTCGAACGTGCTGTAGGGTCGAAGGTCACGTTTGGCGAGCTTGCTGAACGCTACCTCGAAGAGGACACGGGGCACTTGGCCACTCGCACCAGGCGCGACCGAAAGCGCCACCTCGGCGAGGACGGCTCGATTCTCCCGTACTTCGGCCGACGACGCCTAGACGAGATCACACCGGCGATGCTGCGCGAGTGGTGGGGACTCGAGATCGAGGCGCACAAACATCGAACCACTCCGACTGGCCGCCACCACCTCAGCACCATCGCAGCAGTGTTTGGCTTCGCGAAGGATTTGGGATTCACCGACTACACCCCGGTGCCCGATTTCCGGGCGCAGATCACACGCCGAACGCGCACAAAGAGGGGGCGCGCCGATGCCACGCTCAAGATGTCGATCCGACCGATCGAGGACCCCGCCGACCTAGCGCGGCTGGTGGATGCCGCACGCGAGGAGGGCGCGGTTTCGCACGTTCTGGTGCTACTTCTGCTGGACGCCGGTCTTCGGCTGGGCGAAGCGATCGCTCTGCGCTGGGGCTCCATCGTGTGGGGCGAGGGAAACAGCGACCGCACGCGGATGCTGATCATCGATCGCTCAAGCCCCAGCGGTCTGGCAGGTGCTATCGAGCCCACAAAGAGCGGCCGAATGCGGGAAGTCGGGCTCTCGATGCGGCTACGGGGCGCGCTCAAGACGCTCCAGCGCACCCGATTCGAACCCGGTCCGAGAACGCTCGTGCTCAAGGGGTTGGACGCTGACAACTTCCGAAAGCGCGAGTGGCGGCGCATCTGTCAGCGAGCCGACGTTGGCCACCGGGCACTGAAAGACCTTCGAGACACCTACGCCAGCCAGCTTCTGACCGCTGGCGTACAGCTTGGCTACGTCTCCCGCCAGCTCGGCCACGCGAGCGTAGTGACGACCTCGAACCACTATGCGCGGTGGTGTGGCGGCGCCGAATATCGGGAGCCGATCAGCCCCGGAAGAGGCGAACTTCCCGCCGATTTGTTGCAAAAGTTGGACGAGAAGTGGTCACAAAGCGGTCACAAATCCAACAGCGCGAAATCGGACAAGTAGAATTCATCAGTAATAACAGCAGGTTAATGGAGCCGACGATCGGACTTGAACCGATGACCTGCGCATTACGAATGCGCTGCTCTACCACTGAGCTACGTCGGCACGACTCGCGTTGTGTTGCGGGCGCGCAGTCTAGCTTGGAATCGGTCGGTCTTCTGCTGATTCTGAGCGGATTGGTGCTGAATTCCCGCGGGGATTCGCGTTGATTCGTTGACCTGTTGGGCGGTGGGGTCGTAGCATAGGCAGCGAGAGGCCTGGTGGGGAGTGCATCGGCCGCGAACGCTGGGAGGTGACGGTGCTGGTATTGCCGCTGATCGATCTGATGATCCTGCTCGGGACCGCGAGCCTGGGTGTCGGCTTCGTCATCAAGGTGATCAATCTATCGACGCGCTACTCGCCGTCGATCTTCGGATTCAATTCGCTCGACTTCGTCGTGATCGCCGGCATCTTCTTTACGTTCGCGTTGACGCTGGTCGCTCGGAGCTGGATGAAGCTCAACGAGCCCAGGTTGCAGTCGCTGCGCCGCGACACGCTGGCCGCCGATGCGAGGTTGCGTGCTGCCCAGCACGAACTCGGCGAGAACGGCGGAGATTTCTCCGAGCTGCCGGTGCGCCAAACGGCAAGCGCCGACCATCGTTAGGACGGTCGGCGCCGTACTGAGTCTTCTTCTTGCGGACTAATCGTGCCTCGAGGTCGGCAGGATAAGATGGGGTCTAGCGGCGGCCCGGGACGAGCTTCAGGGCCGAAAAAGCCAGCTCACGATAGAGTGAGGTCGTCGCTACGAACACCTCACCGACCTTACGAATGGCGATCTGCACGATGGTTCTCCCGCGTTGTTCGCTACTGGGTACGTTCATAGAGGAAGTGTCCGTTTTGCAGGG
>JAJDAM010000909.1 GCA_029261905.1 Deltaproteobacteria bacterium | reverse complement strand
AGCTTGGCGAAGTTGTGGAAGAGCAGTTGGTGGGGATATTGCTCCGCAACCTGTTTGGAGGCGCGCAGCTCGTCGTTGAAATCCTTCTTGCTCTCGGACAGGAAGATGATGTCGGCGGGACCACTGGCGATCAACGCCAGCGTCTTTTCGCCGGACGGTTCTCCGAATCGGATGTTCCAGCTCATGACTCGCACGGTCTCGGCGCCTGCTGCTGCCCGTGGTGGTCCCTCCGAAACGCTCCACGCGAAATGGACGGCTGCTGAACCCAGGAAAATCCACGCAGCGACGCGAAACCGGATCAGCAGAGACAGGATCCCGAACGCAAGGAACAGATACGCCGCGTGCAACGCGTAAGTCGCGACGAGGTCGGCTGACCACGAGACGTGCGAGTAGCCTCGTGCCAGCAAAGTGCCAACAGCACAAAGCGTCGCCAGCGCCGCGATCACAATGCGAAGATTCCCCATCGATCGCGAGCCTAGCGCCGATCCGCGATCGGACCCGAGTGGATGCAAAAACTTCCTTGGCGAAATCGAAGTGCAGACGGCGGCCATGAGTGCAAGCCGCGAAAAACTGATCGTGTTCGTCAGTATCGTTTTGACGATGCTGCGCGGGGTCGCGGCGGCGCTTCAACCGCGTTGGATGAGGAACACCACATACACCACGTAGGCGACGACAAAAACGGCACCCTCCCTTCGGTCGATCCAGTATCTCTTGCCGGCAGCCGTCGCCAGCAATAGCAGCGCACTCGCGGCGATGATCATCATGATGTCCGTGTTGCTGAGCACTTCGAACGGGAGCGGTTGAATGACCGCGCTCACTCCGAGCACCCACAACAGATTGAAGATGTTGGAGCCGATCACGTTTCCTACGGCAAGATCGGTATTGCCGCGATAGGCGGCGAGCCCGCACGTCACGAGTTCGGGGAGCGAAGTGCCGCCCGCGACGATCGTCAGGCCGACAAACGACTCGCTCATGCCCAGCGCTTCGCTGAGTCCGAGCGCGCCTTCGACGACCCAGTTGGCGCCGACTCCCAATCCGACACTTCCCGCAGCAATCAGCGCGAGCGGTTTGCCCCAACCGTCTCCCGCCGTCTGGCTCACCTCGATGGTGTGCTGGTCTCCCCAGATCCGATAGATGTAGGTCAGGAACAACAAGAAGAATCCCAGCAGGATGACACCGTCGATCCGGCTGATCTCCAGGGTCGGATCGGCGTCGAATAGATGGGCGTTCGCGAGAAACCCGACCAACACGGTCGCGGTCAGTGAAAACGGGATCTCGGAAAACAGGGTGTTGTCGCGGATCGGAAGGCCGCGAACCATCGCCGAGACACCCAGTATCAACAGGATGTTGGCGACGTTGCTGCCCAGCACGTTCCCGATTGCCAGCTGCGAATGGCCGCCGATGCTAGCGACGACATTGACCAACATCTCCGGCAGCGAGGTTCCGATCGAGACGAGCGTGAGACCGATCGCGATCTCGGAAGTACCGCTTCGGCGGGCGACCGAGAGCGCCCCGCGCAGCACCCAATCGCCCCCGGCCAGGAGCGCCACGCATCCGATCACGAATAGAAAGAAATCCAAAGATCGCCTCGAGCTTCCAGTGCCCCATATCAGAGCGTCGAAGTTGCCGGCAGAGACTATTCGATTCTCGCCAGAAGTTCCCGCAATTGCCGAAGTTCTGTCGGTGAGGCCAGCACCAACAGCGCGTCGCCCGCACGGATCACGAAATCGGCGGGCGGATTCGGCGTGGTGGCATCTTGGCGGCGTACGGCGAGCACGCTCGCTCCCGTTTGCGCGCGAATCGCAAGGTCGACCAGTGAGCGCTCTTGCGACGAGTTCCACGGAACCTCGAGCCACTCGCTCGATATGTCCTGCAGGACCTCGGCGAGCCAGGGATC
The DNA here is from genome assembly GCA_029261905.1 of Deltaproteobacteria bacterium. Taxonomy (GTDB): domain Bacteria; phylum Myxococcota_A; class UBA9160; order UBA9160; family SMWR01; genus JAJDAM01. The sequence continues at coordinate 785 of JAJDAM010000909.1, read as the reverse complement.
CAGCGGGATTTCAGATGATTCCCGCATGAATTCGTAGCGCTCCATCCGCATCGCATCCGAGAATTGGACGATGGTCTGCTGCGGAACCTCGAACACTCGCAGGACTTTGTTGAACAAATCGATGGTGGACTCGAACTCTTCCGCGACGACCTCTGTCGCCCCCCGGGCGAACAAATCGTCGAGGTCCCGGACGTAGCGAGCCCGGACGATGATCGGCACCTGGGGCGCGATGTCTCGGATCGCCGCGATGCAGCGTCGCGTGGCCGCATGGTCGTTGATTGCGATGCTGACGACTTTCGCTCGCCTCACGCCCGCCCGCTCGAGGATCGATGCTCGCGTGGCGTCACCGAACAACGCGGGTTCCTGGCTCGATTGGGCCTCTGCATGGAGCGCCGGGTTCTGCTCGAGGATGCGATATTCGATCTTCGAAACCTTCAGAATTCGCGCCAGCGTTTTCCCTGCGAGGCCGTACCCGATGATGATCACGTGTTCTGCGATCTCGTCCACATCGTTTTTCGGCGCCTCAGCGACGTCTGGCTGGCTGTCCAGCATCCCGCCGAGCTTCCAAATCAGACGGGGAGCCAGCTGCACCAGGAACGGAGTCGCGATCAGTGTGCAGATCGAGCCGGCGATGAAAATCTGGCTCAACGAATCGTCGAGCAGCCCGGAGGGCGCCGCCGCTTCCGCAAGAACGAACGAGAACTCGCCGGTCTGGGCCAGGCCGATTCCCGTCAGAATTCCGATCCGAAGTCCCTGCCGAACCACGCCGGCGACCACGGCGACGA
>JAJDAM010000908.1 GCA_029261905.1 Deltaproteobacteria bacterium | reverse complement strand
ACTCTCTAAATAATTTCCCCCGTTGTGGCACCGGTGGCAGCCCTTGGGTCGGGGAGCCCCAGCCCAACCCATTCCGGACGAACCGCGGGCCTTCTGAGCGATTCGTGGGTTGGCGCGTAATTTGCTTTGGAATTTCTCCGGAAGAGCGAAACAGGAAGAGCGAACCGGGAAGGGCGAAATGCGCGGTGTTCCGGAGCGAGTCAATGAGGCTCGCAATGGCATTGTATTCCTGGCTCTGGTTTCTGAGTTTTCGGCTCAGTTCATCAGATCTGGGTATTGACGGATGGGTGCTTTTGGACACAGAATGACGGACGGATAACCCGCCACGCTGGGGAATTCCCGGTTTCACCCAGCGACACTTGGTAGTTGGCAATAAATGGAGAACAAAGCAGTGCAGTACTCGACTCGAACTCGACTTTTCATCGGCGCTCTACTCGTCAGCAGCGCCATGGCGTGCGTCATTTTCACCGAAACCCTGGGTGTGCCGGATATCCCGATCGGAGTCGGAACCGACTTTGTCGCGGCCGGCACAGGGCTCAATACCGATGGGCCTCCGTTCGCCGGCCAGCCGGGAACGATCGAGTTCACCGTACCGGGCGACGCGACGGTCGTTCAGGTTCTGCTCTACTGGTCAGGACAGATGCTCGGTGGAGTTCCGGGTTTGAACGACGATGACACGATTGTCGTGAACGGCAGCGAGATCACCGGCACGTTGATCGGTGGCCCCGCGTTCTTCTTCGACTTCGGTGGTGAGATACACGTCGACGCGTATCGTGCCGATGTGACGGATGCACTCGATGGTTCCGGTGCTCCTTTGGTGGTGCCCGGCGCGAATGTCCTCGATGTCTCGGGGCTCGACTATCTGGCTGGCCCGAACCTGGTCAATGGAAACCAGGGCGCGGGCGTGATCGTCATCTACGATGACGGTGGCACTTTGAGCGAGATCGCGATCCGCGATGGTGTCGATCTCGCATTCTGTCGCTTCCCGGAGCCGCGCAAGACCACCATTCCGCAGACTTTCCTGTTCGAATCGACTGACATCGCACGTACGGGCCAGCTCAGCCTGTTCGTGGGCAGCGTTGGGCAGGACGCCCCGCCGCCGCCGAACGCGCTTCGAATCAGTTTCGACGTCGGAGCACCGGTAGAAATCGTCGATCCGTTCGCGAGTGTCGACGGGAACTTCTGGGATACGTTCACGGTCCCGGTCCCGATTCCCGCCACGGCTTCGCAGTTCACGGTACAACCGATATCCGGCATGCTCGACTCGTGTCCGGTAGGTTCGGCGTCGATCACCTGGCTCGCGGCGGCCGTGTCGGTACCCGGGCCCGAGGAGACCAATCCCCCGCTCGCATGTACGCCTGGTTTCTGGAAGAACCGCGCGGCCGGCAAGCGTGGCTTGCTGAAGTTCTTCAACAAGAATTTCGATGAAATCGTGGCGGAGGCAGTCGTACTTTCGGAAGGGGTCTTTGCGGATAGCGACGATCTGCTCGCAGCGGTCTCGACCCAGGGTGGTGCGGAAAACCAGGCCTATCGGGCCCTCGCCGCGCTGCTGCTGAATTTGGCTGCCGGAGACCTCGCCCCGGACAACGAAAAGTGCGCACTGTTCGAGTCCAACGTGATCTTCGAAAACAGTTGTGGCGAGGATCTCACGATTGGCGACGCGCTCGAACAGATCTTCGATGACATCGACAATGGATTCTTCACTGAAGCCAACGCGTGCGGCGACGAGATCAACAACGGAATCGGGCTGATGTAACAGCGGGGGCGGTCCCGTCGCTCGATCCAAATCGCCAAACACGACCCGTGAGAAGCATGAGCCCGAGTGGTTCGCGCATCCCATGGGTCGTGCTGCGTTTGGAATCTGTGTTCGGAGATTGTGGTGTGCCACAACGCCCCATTGATTCGGATCCCCGAGCGTCATGAGCTCGCTCCGCAATTCTCACGCTGGCCCGCTTCTTGCGATGTCGTTCCGCAGGAGGAACGACATGTCGGACTTGGTTGCGCTCGAACTCGACGGTTTGCTTTGGGACCGTGTCTTTCAGGTATCTCCGCTCGTGGTGGTCGGCACCCGCGAGCCGGATGGTGGCCACGATTTCGCGCCGAAACATCGGATCGTGATGTTGACCCCGCAACACCTGGGATTCGTATGCCGGCCGAGCCACGCCACCTATCGCAATGCGGTGCGGGAGCAGGCCTTCACGGTGAGTTGGCCCGGGCCAAAACACATCGTCATGACCAGCGCCGCCGCGGAGCCCCGATGCGAAGACGGCGAGAAAAAGTCTCTGAAGGGAATCCCTACCGTTGCCGCGGAGAAAATCGAGGGTGAGTTCCTCGCGGGGTGTTCACTGAACGTGGAGTGTCAGCTGGACCGGGTGATCGATGACCTCGGTGACGACGAATTGCTGATCGGACGAGTCGTCGCGGCGTGGGCTTCGCCGGACGAGATCCGCAGCGCCGGCACGTTCGACCACGACATCGTTCGCGAACATCCTCTGCTGGCCTATTTGCACCCGAGCCAGTTCGCGACGATCCATACCAGCGTGCCGTTTCCATTCCCGAAGGGGTTCACGCGGGAGTGATCGGCTAGTCGCTGTCGCTCATGCTTCTGTAGATTCGGGTCGGGAAGGTCCGGTGCAGCGGGTTTGTTGCGCTGGGACTGAATTTCATCGGACGCCATTTCGTCGCAAAGCGGCGCGGTCGGTCCTCGGCAGGTGCTCGGCCGACCGAGCCGACACGGATCCACCAATCAATCAATCAATGAACGACAACAAACAAGGAAACATCATGACAAGCAGCTTGAGGACGGTAACCCGCGGTGCGTTGATCGCAGCGGTCTTTTCATTCGGATACTTGTTCGGAACGATGCAATCGCCCGCAAACGCCCAACTCGGCGAAATGGGAAAGAAAATGGGTGGCGACATGATCAGCAAGGCGGCTGAATCAGAGGGCATGCTCGGCCAGGCGACCCAGTTGGGCCAGACGATTGTCGAGATGGAGGAGCACGTCAGTGGCCTCCAGAAGAACATCGACGTGCTGAACAAGGTCAAGGCCGCGCTCGGCGGCTGATGGCGACCGGTGGTGAGGCGTCCGCTGCTCATGCCGCGGGCGCCTCGCGCCATCCTTCCATCGACTGTCGCCACTCGCTGCTGGTCGGATATCCTCGGGACTGCCAAGTCATCCACTTGGGGAGGTATCCGTGCGATCTCACACGCTCACCGTGCTGCTGGCGATGCTCTGTGTCGCTGGATCGCCCGCGGTCGCGAGCGAAGTCATCATCCAAAACGGAAACGACTTCGAAGTTCTGCTGATCCCGAACATCCCCCTCGTGATCTCGTTCGATGTGACGGTTCCCGAGTGGACGCAACGACCGACCGATACGTTCCTCGTCGTCGAAGCCGGTGCCAGTTTCCTCGGCGATCTGCAGGTGCTGAAGGTGACCACGCAGGCGCTTTCGAGCGGGTTGCGTGCGATGAACCCCGATACCCGATTCGGTCTCGGGACGTTTGTCGACAAGCCGGTGGGGCCATTCGGAACCGTCAGTGATTACGAATACCGGACCGAGCTGGCGGTGACGAGTGATGTCACGACGTGGCAGACCCTGATCGACAACATCACATTCGGCTCGGGGATGGACGAACCCGAGTCACAATTGTCGTCGTTGCAACAAGTCGGTTTGCGTTCGGAAGGAGAGGTCGGCTTTCGCGCGGATTCGCTGCGCGTTGCCATCCTCGCCACCGATTCGACCTACCACGAAGCCGGCGACCACGGCTCGGCACCCGCGAACAACGGCGACACCACTCTCGACGGGAACCCGCCCGGAAGCGGCGAAGACTACCCGTCGGTCATGCAGGTCAGCCAGGCGCTCGGAGACGCGCGCATCGAACCGGTTTTCTTGTCCGGCGGGGGCGTCGAAACCTCCTTCGACACACTCGTCACGCAATTGGGAACCGGCGCATCGCTCGTGCTCGAGGCCGACGCGTCGAGCCTGATCACCGCGATCGGTACCGCGCTCGGTGCGGTCGAGAGCGATGTCGCAATTGCGTTGCAAACCGGCGACGCGGATCTCATCGACCGGATCGTCCCCGATTCACAGGGCAACCTCAGCGCCGGGCAGATGCGCAGCTTCGAAACCACGCTGCTTTGGGACGGCAACCCGATCTCCGACAACTCGCTGAGCTTCGATCTGACGTTCGACACCGGCACCGTGTCGATCACGCTGCCCGAACCGGGGTCGGGAGCCATTGGGCTGGCCGCGTTGTGGACGCTGGCAGGGTTGCGGCGTGCTCGACGAGCGACCCGATCGTACCGGCGGCGATCGGCAGAATGTGTAGTTCGTGAGTCGGTCGCTTCGAATCGAGCGGGATGATCACAACCTATTTTCGGTTCGTCGCAGCTGCAGCAGTTGAGACCCCTCGATCGCGTCGAAATCAATGACACGCACGACTGGAACGCCGGCGCCCTCAATTGCGCGGTAGCGGAATCGATCGTGGCCACAGTGAGGACAATTTCCTGCGTTCGCATCCAAATCGAGGATCCAACCACGCCGATCGCAGAGCAGGCAGGTTACGGTCGGATGAATTCGGCGATATCGGAGCACGGTGGCGAGGGCGATGCCGCAAAACGCGAACGTGATTCCGGCCGCCAGCCAGTCGAGACCCATGGGGTAGCTGCACTCGTACCGATGAGCCTGTGGAGAACAGTAGTCGAGCAGGTAGGCGAGAAACGGTATTTCTTCGTAATGGAGGCCGCCCACCAAGCCGGCTATTACGAATGCGGTGACTCCGAAAGCGATCGCGTACGGCCGCTGGGTTTCGGCCCGGATGGCGGCGCGGGTCGCTGGGTCGAACAGTCGTTCGTCGGGTTGCTCGGAAGTCTGTTTCCCGCTCATGGGTTCGGCCGCCAGGAACGATCTAGGTCAGGTGCGGACTCCGTCGATTCGCGGGCTTCGCATCACACTTCGACCCCGGCAACCCAGTAGCGCGAGGGCGCCGGCTACCAGCGCCGCTGTCGAAGGCTCTGGGATGGGTTGGACGCTGGAAGCCATTCCACCGATCGTCTCGGAGGATGCCCCCGTCAGCGTACTGGTGCCCTGAATGTGCGCTGCCATCTGGGCTTCGATCGTGTTCCCCGAAGCAAACGACGAAAGAAGCAGATCCGCGATGGAAAGGTCCTGGTCGGCAGTCAGCGTGAAGCTGGCGGACCGAAGCTTTCCATTTCCCTTCGCGCCGGCGCCGTTTCCGAAATGGACCTCCCAATCGAAGGCACTGCCGGCACCGCCGGCCACCGAGGGGTCGGGGCTCAGCACGTACTCGGTCGTCGGCGCATTGGTATCCCCAATCGTCAATCCGGTGATGGCCGCGTCGAGGTTGAAGTAGAACACGTGCAGGTCCGAGTCCGCGCCGAGCGGGTCCAGATTCAGCGAGATCACGAAGTTCAGTGCACCCGCCTGCTCATCGATTTCGACTGTTGAAAAAGGGCCCGTCACGCCCGTATCGAACTCGGTGTTCAAATCGAAAGTCAGCGCGCCAGCCGTACCGGGCGCGATCGCCCCGAGCGCGACGACGAGCAACGAGATGGCCCAAGGGCTCAGCAGGCCGCTCGTGAATTGCTTCTGCATGGTGAATCACCCTGAAATCCGTTTCGATTCGGTTCAGAGTGACGTGGTGAGCTGTACGCCTTTATCGCGAGAAAAATACAGGGAGATGGGAATCCCGCGTGAAAAGGCTCGTGGGAAGGCAGTGAAAAGGCTGTAGAAAGGCTGCTGGAACGGGAGCCGATCGCTCAAGCGGCGGGGAGTCGCACCTCGAAACAGCTCCCTTCGCCGCCGGACGCGGCGACGATCTCTCCGCCGTGCCGGCGGATGATCTCGTACGAAATCGACAACCCCAGCCCAGTGCCTTCTCCGACCGGTTTCGTCGTGAAAAACGGGTCGAAGACC
>JAJDAM010000907.1 GCA_029261905.1 Deltaproteobacteria bacterium | reverse complement strand
GGACGAACCCCCATTCGCCCTCGCCGCCACTTCCAAAGAAGTTGAAAGCGATCCCGACCCGCTGTCCTTCCGCGGCGCCCATCGGGAAATTGACGAACACCCCCGGGTTCCCGATCGGATCGGCTTCGAACGGAGTCAGCGTTCCGAGGAAGTAGGTCGGGCCCGCTCCGCCGCTGGCGAGGCCGATGGGGTCCTCGTAGAGATCCCAGCCATTGAGTGGGCCGAACGTGAATTCATTGATCGGGGTTTCTCCGCTGATGTCCTCGAACCCCGGATTGGTCACCGAGAGGCTCGCAGCCCCCGCGTGTTCCGGCCAGGTCGCTCCGGCGGATGCGGCCAGGACGGCCACCAGGAGCGTTGCCAGTTCGATTCGAGTTCTCGGATCGTGCGTTGAAAAAGCCAATTCGGATCTCCTTCATGATGTCTACGGCGGCTAGTAAGTTTGCGCAATTGGAGCTCATCTAGGGCCTGTATACGAGCCGAAGTGTGCGCAGATCTCGTTCGGTGGGTTGATCCTGGTCACTCAGATTCCGAAACATCACGTCTTCGACATAGGCGCTGTGTCCCATCAGGCCCAGCGCGTGGCCGGCTTCATGAATGGCGATGCGCCTCACCGTCGCGTCCGGTAGAAACAGGCCCAGCGAGCGCGACACGAGCCGGATATCCGCGCGATTGAACAGTTCATCGGGATCGTTGGTCTTCGCGCGGCAGAGGCCGAGATAGGTCTCACCGTAGCGATCGTGCTTCCAGTGAACCTTGATGTCAGCCGCTTTGGTGACGAAGACGAAGCTGGGCACACCGGGGCGAACCGCGTCGGTCCACACCCGAAACGCGTCCCGCGTCAGCTCGACGGCGCGGTCGGGATCTCGAACTTGGCTGGATCGCGGACGTTCGATCGATACGCGCAACGGCATCGCATCATCGGGCCAGCTGAAGAAAGAACCGAGATCATTCAGAAAGTGGGTACCACCGATCAGCCTCGCTGCGAACGATCGCGCCTCGACCGCATGGGCTTCTCGCGAGACTCCATCCAGTGCGTCGGCATAGCTTCGGATCAGCGGAACCAGTTGGAGCGGCCAGGAGTCGGGATCGTGGGGGATGGCGCCTCGTTCGAACTCTTGGACTGCCAATTCCGAGTAGCCGGCAAGCTGGAGTTCGCTGGCCCACTGCGCTCTCGTCACGAACGCGGATTTGGATTCGGCGACGACGGATTCATGCACGCTCCTGGCGCCTTCGATATCTCCCTGATAGGTCAGCGCGCGCCGAAGACCCGCGCGGACCTTCCATGTCGACTGCGGCTTCGGCTCCGCTTCCAGTGCGCCCCACAGAGTCAATGCGTGTTCGTATCGCTGCTGCGCCGCGATCCAGTCCTCGTCCGTCTCTTCGAGGTGAGCGAGAGCGAGAACGGATCCGAGCATGAGTCTTTCGCGGCGCGGGAGCTCGATCTGGTCCATGCCCAGACCCCGGATTCTGGAGGGCACGTTCTGCGCGATCTCGAGCGAACGCTCGAAGTGTCGTCGGGCATCGCCGTGAGCGTCCGCGGCGAAAGTCGTTCGCCCTCGGCGCATCGCCTGCTCCCAGCCTTCGACCGTCGAGCAGCCCAACCCATGGGCGGTGGTCACAGCCAGCAGTGCAATCGCTACCCGACGGATTGCCGGTTCTTTCCGACACGAAACAGCGTATCCACGCCGAGGTGGATGCTCGGGATGGGTTGCCAGCGGGGAATGCGGTCTCGATTCTGTCACGTGTCGCCGGCTAGGGGAGCCTCTCCCGCTCGGTAGAAGGGCGCGGGGTCGGGGGGCAGCGGCGTGTTTCCCAGCACCAGGTCCGCGGCCTTCTCGGCGATCATCATCACCGGCGCGTAGATGTTGCCGTTCGTGATCGAAGGCATGACGGAGGCGTCGACGACCCGGAGCCCCTCGGTCCCGTGCACACGAAGGCTGGCCGGATCGGTCACGGCGTCCGGTCCGAGGCCCATGCGGCACGTGCACGAAGGATGCAGCGCGGTCTCGGCGTCGCGGGCCACCCAATCGAGGATCTCGGCGTCGCTCTCGACGTCTGGACCGGGCGAGCGCTCGCCGGCGTCGAAGCCGGCAAAGGCCGGTTGGCCGAGGATCTCGCGAGCGGTGCGGACCGCGGTCAGCCAGTCGGCGCGGTCCCGCTCGGTCGCGAGGTAGTCGAACCGGAGGCTCGGGTGTTCGCGCGGATCGGCCGAGCGGATGCGCACGCTGCCGCGGGCTTCGGCCAGCATCGGCCCGACGTGAACCTGGTAGCCGTGACCGGCGACCGGCCGCGAACCGTCGTAGCGCACGGCCAACGGGAGGAAGTGGAACATCAGATCGGGCTCCTCGACCTCCGGGTTCCCCCGGACGAAGCCGCCCGCCTCGAAGTGGTTGCTCATGCCAGGTCCACGGCTCAACAACCACTGCGCCCCGATGAAGGGCCTGCGCCAGAACGTCAGCGCCGGCGTCAACGAGACGGGTTTGCGGCAAGCGTGTTGGAGGTAGACCTCGAGATGGTCTTGGAGGTTCTCGCCGACACCGGGAAGGTCGGCAACCACTCCGACCCCGCACTCGGCCAACAAGTCGGCTGGCCCCACGCCCGAGAGCTGCAACAGTTGGGGGGAGTTGAAGGCGCCTCCGCAACTGATGACTTCTCCCGCAGTTACACGCTCGGTCTCTGGGCCGCGCCCGCGCGCGTACTCGACACCGACTGCCCGGTTTCCCTCGAACAGGATGCGACCCGCGTGCGCGCCGACGCAGACTTCGAGGTTGGGGCGCCCCCTGACCGGGTGCAGGTAAGCGCGCGAGGCGCTCCAACGCCGGCCTCGCGTGAGATTCCGATCGAAGCGCGCGAAGCCCTCCTGCCGGTAGCCGTTCACGTCATCGGTCAGCGGGTATCCGGCCTGTTGCGCGGCATCGAGGAACGCCTGGAAGAGCGGATTTCTCGCCGGGCCGCGTTCGAGGACCAGGGGACCGTCGCCGCCGCGCCAGGAGTCGGGGCCCGCGCCGCAGGTCTCCATGCGCTTGAAGTAGGGCAGGCACCCGGCGTAACCCCAACTCTCGCTCCCACTCTCCTGCGCCCAACGCTCGTAGTCGAGCGGGTTGCCGCGTTGGAAGATCATGCCGTTGATGCTGCTCGACCCGCCTAACATCTTTCCGCGGGCGTGGTAGATGCGCCGGCCGGCCATCTGCGGCTCGGGTTCCGATTCGTAGCGCCAGTCGTAGTAGCGACTCCCGATGGGGAATGCGAAAGCCGCGGGCATGTGGACGAAGACGTCCCACCAGCTGTCCGAGCGGCCCGCCTCGAGCACGAGTACCCGGCGACTTGGGTCGGCACTCAACCGGCGGGCCAGCACGCAACCCGCCGATCCTCCACCCACGATCACGAAGTCGTAGTGCTTGCCCGTGCCTCTGCCCATGCCCATGCCCATGCCCGACATCGTCACAGGTCCCGGCGCGCGATGTCTCTCACCAGACCGTATCCGACGAGGATGACCAAAGCTGGGGACGGGGCAAGAGCCATGCTCGTCGCATTGTAGTGGGTCTGCGCCGGACGGGAGGCGCCAGTCGCCCTGGTCGAGGCGCACTTCGTGGACCTCTGGACACGACTACTCGCTAGAAGAGTCGGGCGACGTCCAGGATCGGCTGCTTCGATTGACGTAGGCGCGCAAGAATGAGGGATCCTTCGATTGCGGCCACCAACAGCTGCGCTCGTGTGCGCGCTGCTCGCGGAGGACCTTCGACTCGACCAAAGACCTGGGCCGCGACTTCGATCCAACTGTCCACAGCGTCGAGCCCCGCGCGGGTGATGGTTGGTGATTGGGGTGCGTTCTCGAGCAAGGTCGTCGCGATCGGGCACCCGGAGCGGAAATCCGATTCAGCCATCCAGTTCGCCATCACGCGGCAGTATCCCCGTACGAAGGCCCGCGGTTCTTCGTGACGCTTCGCCAAATCCGAAAGCATTTCGTGGATGCGAGCGCCAGCGAGCAACACCGCGGCCTCTCCAAGCTCCTCTTTTCCATTCGGGAAATAGTGGTAGAGCGACCCTTTCGGTGCCTGGCTCTCGACGAGGATCTGTTGCAACCCCGTCGAGGCGTACCCCTGGCGGCGAAACAGCCGCATCGCCGTTTCTACCAGATTTTGCCTGTGGATTGCTGCGTTCGGCATCGCTCCCCCGATTGACATTATAACGATCGGTCTATATCTTGCTTCCAAATTATAACGATTGGTCTAGGTCAGCTCGCGCCCAAGAGGAGAACGCATGGCTCGAACCCACCTCGAAATGGACGCCGGTGTTGCGTGGATCACTCTCGATGACGGCAAAGTCAACGCAATGTCGCCGGGCATGCTCGGCGAGATCGCTTCCCACCTGGACACCGCGGAGAAATCCTCGGCGGTGGCGGTCATCCGCGGACGAGAGGGGATTTTCTCCGCTGGATTTGACATGCCGACCCTCTCGGCAGGCCGCGACGCGGCGGTCTCGATGGTGCGCGACGGCGCTCTCCTGGTGCAGCGCCTCCTTTCCTACCCGCACCCGGTCGTCACCGCATGTACCGGCCACGCGTTCCCGATGGGCGCCTTCTTGATGCTTTGCGCCGACAGTCGATTCGGCGTCGAAGGTCCCTACAAGATTGGAATGAACGAGACCGCCATCGGTTTGACAGTTCCGAAGTTCGCGCTCGCTCTCGCACACGCGCGTTTGACACGTCATGGTTTCGCGCGTATCGCCGCAGCGACGCTGTTCTCCCCCGAAGGGGCAAGAAACGTTGGCTACCTCGATCATGTGGTTACGACCGATGCTCTCGACACACTCGTTCGCGCCGAAGCAACGCGTCTCGCCGCACTCGACGCCTCGAGCTTTACCGAGACCAAAGCTCGAATGAATCGCCCCACACTCGACGCCATTGCAAAGGCGATCGACGAGGAGCTAGCGGAGGCGGCCTGATTCGACTTGGAGGCTTGCTCGAGTGGCGAGGCACTGAACGGGGTGCTCGTGACGTGACCTCATGCTGCAAAACCGGTTGGTGAAGGAGCTCCGGAACCTGTCAGCGCTTGCGCAAAAAAGCCGCCGCCGTCGCCAGCAGCACGAGGCCGAGCGCGACGCGGGTTCCGGCAGCGCTGCTCGGGATGGTCACGGTGCACTCCGGGATGGGCGCGTTCGCGCAACCGGAGATCTCATCGCAGCTGTCCGCCGTGCACGGATCGCCGTCGTGGCAGTCGAGGGGGGAACCGGAGCTGCAGATTCCGGATCCGTCACAGCTATCCGGGCTCGTGCAGGCGTTTGCGTCAACGCAGCTACTGCCGGGGGCTTCGAATGCGCAGAGCGCGGAGCAGCAGTCGCCGGGTGCGGTATTGCCGTCGTCGCAATCTTCGTCGCCTTCCACGATGGTGTTGCCGCAGACGCTAGGCGCCCCCAACGTTGCGGTGTGCCTCGGTCAGGCGACGACCCCGGTCTCCCGGAACTCCGCGATGCGGCCCGCGAGACCGAGTTCCGCCAGGATTTCGTCGGTGTCCTGGCCCGGGCCGGGCGCCGGCGCGCCGCTGCTCGCGGGTGTCTTCGCAAAGCGAGCGGCGGGGCGCGGCTGGCGCATCCGGCCGGCCAGGGGGTGCACCAGGACCTCGAGCATCCCGAGCGCACGGACGTGCGGGTCGTCGCTGAGTTCCGCGGGCGACAGTACGGCACCACACGGCGCGTTCTCAGCCTCCATGCCAGTGATGGCTTCGGCCGTCGTCATCTCGCGGACGGCAGCCATCACGCGTCGAAGGAGTTCGGTGAATGCGGCCGGGTTGGCACGGCGAGCGAGGATCGTCGCCACTTCCGGTGCGTCGTAGCCGTCTACGCCCACTCCCCGGCAGATGCCCGCGACATCCGCGTCGGAGACGGGTGCCGCGATCACGTGGCCGTCCTTCGTCGGCCAGAGCTTCTGGTCACGCGCGAAGCTCGAAGGGGTCGAGCCATCGGAGTCGAGCAGGACCTCGTTCCCAGCCGCATCGGCCCAGACGAAGTTCACGACCGATTCCAGCATAGAGAGATGGATATGTTGGCCGCTCCCACCCCGCTCCCTCGCGAACAGAGCCGCCGAGATCGCTTGCGAGGCGGTGAGCGCAGTGATCTTGTCCGCTGCCGTGTGTCGGATGAGGTGGGGCTCCGGGTCGACCGCGCCGGCCTGGGCGAAAGCGAGGCCCCCGTACGCCTGGACGACCGGATCGTATTCCGGGGTCACACCGCCGAGCCCGAACGGGTCCTGGCCGG
>JAJDAM010000906.1 GCA_029261905.1 Deltaproteobacteria bacterium | reverse complement strand
GCTCCGGCGCGGAGAGACCGGGGTACAGGTACAGACGCACACCAGCCAGATCGAGCAACGAAAATCGGCTGTTCGAGTCCAACGCGAACTTGCCATTGAACGGGACTGCGCGGTGTTCACCGGACGCCAGCTCGAAGTATTCGGCATAGCGAACGGGTGCGAGTGGCTCGTAATCGTTGACGACGTGCAGGTCGGATAGAAGGCCGAGTTTCATCAGGTGGATCCTGCGGGAGATGTAGAGCCGATCTCCTCCAAGGCTCTCGCGGATCCGATCGGCCTCGACGCGTTCCGCATGATCGCTGAGGAAAGTCGGGAAATGCCACGGGCGCACCTGTTGATTGGCGGAGCCAAAGAAAACGCTCCCGATGTGAACCGCGACCATTCCCGCGAGCGCCGCGCGTCGAGGCAGGCCGGGCGGCAGCAGCCCGAACAGCGCCAGCAGTCCGATCAGGCCGAGCAGCCAGAAATTCATCTCGTCGGCAAAGACCAGTGCCAATGTCGCGCCGATCCCCACCGCCAGCGCGAGCCACCAACCGAGGTGCAGCCAGGCGGCACGGTTCGAGGTGTCGATCAGTTCGTACAGCCGAGCGATGGCCAGTCCGCACAGTAGCGCCTGGGCGAACGCGTAGATGTCGAGAAACTTCGCCGGCCGTCGGAACAGCGAACCCATCGGCAGTTCCGTGTACGCGCGGTACAGGAAGCCGCCGTTGGCGAGCAACACCGCGATCACCCCCGCGCCCAACGCGAACAGCCACAGCCATCGGTGTCGCTTCGAGTCGGCGCCGACGAAGACGGCGAGAACACCGAGTGCTCCGGCCGCAGCGACGTCTGAACCCGATAGGATCGAGTGACCGATGCGTGACCACGTCACGGTGCCCAGCCGCATGATGTCGTCGAACTCGAGTTCGCCGGGCCCCCGGACGCTCTGAAGCGCGAGTTCGAATGTCGGAAAGAGCTGGATCGCTGCGAGTGCGACTCCGGCGACCACCCAGCCCAACAGGCTTGCACCCATTGCGAGCGCCGCTCGCGTGTCGTCTCTACGAGCGATCTGCACCAGCCGGATCAGTGCGTACGCGCCTGCGACGTAGAGCGTGTGGAGAAGGATCTCGGTCGCACCATTGAAGATCTGAAATGCCACGGCGACTGCCAGCCACACACGGGCCGCACGCGAGCCAGCGACCGATTTCTCGACGGCGAGCAGGGTGATCGGCAACCACGCCAGGCCGGCGACCATGAACGGTTGGTTGATCCAGTCGACCATGCGGCCCGACCAGCAGTACGTCAGGGCCGCCGTCACTCCCGCGGCCCACGGGAGTCCATGCGCGCGCGCGAACAGCGCCATGGCGATCGCGGCGGCGCACATGTGAAGCACATACGAGAGTTCGAAACCCAACGCGGTGCCGGCCAGGTAGACGACGTTGGGGAGGTAGAACAGGCCGACGTAGGGGATCGCCGCGAACGGCAGCCCGCACAATTGGTGAGGATTCCAAAGCGGAACTCGCCCGGCGCGGAGCGATTCTACCGCGTACTGGGTCATCGGATGTTGCGAAACGAAGATGTCGAGATTCGAGACCGTGAACCACGAAACCGCCGAGTCGATGACGCGGAACTTCCAGAACAGCAGCACCGAAACGACGAGCAGTGCGTTCCAGGCGAGCGTCTTGCGGTCCAGGTTCACCTCACGACTCGGAAGCCTCGGGGCCCGTCGGCAGCGGACGAGTCGCGAACGTGAATTCTTCGACGGGGCGCCCCTCGATCAGGTGCTCTTGGATGATGCGCTCCAATACACTGGGCGTGCATTCCCGGTACCAGGTTCCTTCGGGATACACGACTGCAACGGGGCCGTGCATGCACACTTGCAGGCAATTTGCCTTCGTGCGAAAAATGCCCGCCTTGCCGACGAGATCGAGTTCGACGAGTCGCCTCTTGAGATAGTTCCACGACTCGAGGCTCAGTTCTTTGTCGGCGCACTTGGGTTTGGTCTGGTCGCAACACAGAAATATGTGCCGCCGTGTCTCGCGGACACCGAGTTTTTTCAGCGTCAGTTCGAGCGGGTCGGGTAGGTCGGGTAGGTCGGTCACTGGTTGGATTTGCCCAGCCGCAGTCTATCGGCCGCGGTCATCGTTGTGTGTGTTGAATTGTCCATCCTCTTGTCGTGCGCGTACAGCGATCCGCTCAACGCGGAATCGGCAGGTCGGCAGTGGCGCTTTCGCGGCCGAAATTGGCCGATTTCTCACAACTCGCAACATCGAGTGGAACCTCCCGGTTCGAATCCGGGTATCGTTCTCAGCGAACGCCGTTTGGTTGATCGGGATCGGGACTCGGGCGACGCTGCAACTCGGGCTGCTAACCCACTGACTTCAAAAGCGCACTGGGACAACGGTTCGCGAGTGTCAGCAACCCATTCGCGCCGCTGGTCGCGCGGCCCCCCGGAGCCGCGCTATTCCCTGTAGAATTCCCGTCCTTTGCAAGCTGATCCGCTGCCCATTTCCAACGATCCATCCCAACGATTCACCCCAACTACCCATTTCCAACGATCCACCCCAACGATCCACCCCAACTATCCACCCCAACTATCCACCCCAACTACAAGTCGGAGATACGATGTCCACTGGCCTCGACCTTGCGCTTCGCGAGCGCGTCGAAAATACGATCCGCTTCCTAGCCGTCGATGCTGTCGAGAGAGCCGGTTGCGGCCATCCCGGCGCGCCGATGGGCCTTGCGCGGGTCGCATTCGAGCTTTGGGACGCACATCTGCGATTCGATCCCTCGGATCCGAAGTGGGTCGGGCGCGATCGTTTCGTGCTGTCCAACGGTCACGCTTCGATGCTCCTGTATTCGTTGCTCCACCTGTACGGATTCGATCTGTCGCTCGACGACCTGCGCAATTTTCGAACGCTCGGGTCCAAGACACCAGGGCACCCCGAATACGGCGACACACCCGGCGTCGAGTTGACGACCGGACCGCTTGGCCAGGGCTTCGCGCACGGTGTCGGAATGGCATTGGCCGCACGCATGACGCGTGCCCGGTACTCGAAGGACGGCGAGGGCCCCGGCAATCACTTCGTCTACGGGATCGTCAGCGATGGCGACTTGATGGAGGGGATTTCGGCGGAGGCCGGATCGCTTGCTGGGCACCTCGGCCTCGGAAACCTCATCTATATCTACGACGACAACGAGATCACGATCGACGGGCCGACATCGGTCAGCTTCAGCGAGGACGTGGCTCGACGCTTCGAAGCGCAGCGCTGGCACGTACAAGCCGTGGACGGTGATCGCGATTTCGAGGGGCTGAATCGTGCGCTGGTGGCGGCCCGCGAGGAGCCCGACCGGCCTTCGATCATCATTGCGAAAACGACGATCGGCTTCGGAAGCCCGGGACGCGCCGGCAAGAGCAAGGCGCACGGCGAAAAGCTCGGCACCGACGAAGTGAAGGCGACCAAAGAGGCGATGGGGTGGCCGCTCGATCCCACGTTTCTGATTCCGCACGATGTCCAGGACTACCTGAAGCGGCGCAGCGATGCGAAACGCGCGGAGCGCGCCAGCTTCGATCAGCAGCTCGAACAGTGGCGAACGGCCAACCCGTCTCTCGCCCAGGCGTGGGACAGCGCGAGACAGGGCCGGCTGCCTGTCGATCTGGTGGGAACGCTGACCGACGGCCTCGATCATGTCTCGGAGCCGACGCGCAAGCACGGTGCCGAGGTGCTGGGCCGACTCGAGAAGGTGGCGCCGTACTTCGTTGGAGGATCGGCAGACCTCGCCGGATCCGCGGCACCGCCGATCTTGAAAGAGCGTGGCATCATCGGGCAGTCCGAAGGTGGAAAGGACCCGTTCGCAGGCACGAACATCCATTTCGGAATTCGCGAACACGCAATGGGAGCGATTGCCAACGGCATCGCGCATCTG
>JAJDAM010000905.1 GCA_029261905.1 Deltaproteobacteria bacterium | reverse complement strand
TGCCCAGATGCAGCACCAGGCGACTGCCATCATCGAGCTCGGCGATCAGGTACTTGCCGCGCCGATGCAAGCGATCCACCGTTCGCTGCGTCAAAGCCCGACGCAACGCGGCAGGCGGCGTGATGAACAGGTAGCTGTCGCCCGTCGTCTCGACTGTGCTGATTCGACGCTGTACGAGCAGCGGCTCGATCGCGCGTCGCGTCACTTCCACTTCGGGTAGTTCGGGCAAGTCGGCGCTCCAGGGCTTCAGGTCGAGGTGGTGAAATTCCGGAACCGTCCGTTACCGATGGACGTTTACGGACGAACGGCACGTCTCCCCGTCTACTCTCCACGTACCCCCCATGCACCCCCCATGGAGTAGCGCCGGCATCGCGCCGAGACACGTTCTGGATTCCGAATGGGGGATTCTCCCCGCGGGAAAAGAGGAATCAAGACACAGAATCGACAGGCCGATAGATGATCACCGGATTGCGCTCCGGAATTGTGCAGGGAGAACTCGTGGCAGCTACTTCGGATCGAGGTTCGATCTTCTCGCAAAGGTTCGATCGATCCGTCTTCATCGCCTACTTCCTGGGCGCGATCGTTCCGCTGTTGGCGCTGGCTTTCGTGGTTCAGCAGTTCGTGCTTCCCGAGATGCCGGATTCGACCGCCGTGATCGGACTGATCGCGATGGTCTGCTCGATCGCGGTCCTGTCGTTCCTCGCCTACCTGGTCTTGCGAAGATCGACCGGGCATACACTCCTTCGGATCGATCGCGACAACCGTCGACTCGCGTCGTTGTTGGAAAACTCCCAGACGATGACTTGCGCCGAACACGCCGGCGACATCGCAGCGCGCTCGGTCGCTTGCGCAATCGATCTCAGCAATGCGCGCGCCGCATACCTGTTGGTTCGCGGCAAGGATGCCGAACTTTCGCCCGAGCTGTTCGATAGCGCAGGGAGTGAAGCAGACGCCCAGTTCCAGTCTGCGCGCACCCACCTGTTGGCTCAAGCCGATTGGGTAATCGAGAACGGCCAGACCGCGATTCTGGGTGCCGTCAACAACGCGCTCGAAAATCGACCCGCGATGATTTTTCTGCCGTTGAACGGTGAAGAAGGGCCGCTCGGAGTACTGGTCGTCGTTCGCGGTGAGCCGGATACGCCGTTCGAACCCGGTCAGATCGATGCGTTGACGACACTGGCATCATTGACTTCGGTCGCGATGCGCAACGCAGACCTGAAGGATCTACAGCGCAACTTTTTCTCGCACATGACGGAGATCCTCGTCTCCGCACTCGACGCACATCTCGGCTACCACGCAGGCCACGGCAACCGGGTCGCGCAACTCGCCAACCGGATCGGTCGTTCGTTGGATTGGGATACCCAGCAACTCCAGACGCTGCACTTCGCATCTCGGCTCCACGATGTCGGCATGCTGAAATTCGATCGAAATGTGCAGAAATCACCAGCGGCGTGCGAGAAACACACGGCGATCGGTGCTCGTATGTTGGCTCGGATTCGACTGTGGGAGAATCTGGCGCCGATCGTACAGAGCCACCACGAGTGGTACGACGGAACTGGGTACCCCGAGGGTCTGTCGGGCGACGAGATCCCGATCGAAGCCCGCGTGGTCTCCATCTGTGACGCATTCGACTCGATGACGAGCGATACCAGCTACCAGATCGCGCTGCCCTTCGATGCGGCGGCCAACGAGATTCGCGACGGAGCCGGCACGCAGTTCGATCCCGAGATCGCCGCGGAATTCCTGAAGCTCTTCGAAGCGGGCGAAATCAGCGAGTAGATCGGGCCCATCCGGGCCCGGCTTCCGCCGCCGCGTTGGCTACATTGCCAGCGCCTGGGGATCGCCCCCAACTCGAGAATCCCTACAGACCGTCGCGCGCCGCATTCAGTTGGCGCCGAGCCGTCCTCGCGGCCGACTGCACGCGCGAACCGGCGGAAAATTTCAGGAGAGAAGCATGCCCATCGATCGAGATCTCGCAATGAGCCAGAAATTCCCCGAAGGCTCAGGCGGCTGGAAAAAAGACGACGCCATTTTGTACGCCCTCGGCGTCGGCGCCGGCAACCCTCAAACCGATCCCGGTGAACTCGAATACACCTACGAAAAGAACCTGAAGGTGCTGCCGAGTTTTCCGACTGTCGTGAACTCCGGCGGCGGCGCGAACATCTTCGGCACACCCGGTTTGGAGTTCAACCCGGCGCTGATGCTTCACGGCGAACAGGACGTCGAAATACATCAGCCCCTTCCGCCCGAAGCGAACATCACCAGTTCCGCCCGGATCGCGGACATCTTCGACAAAGGCAAGGCCGCGTTGATGATCATGGAGATCGCGACCAAGGACGAGAGCGGCGCGCCGATGTTCACCAACCGGATGTCACTGTTCCTGCGCGGCGAAGGCGGGTTCGGCGGCCCGGCCGGCCCGAAGGTCGGCAATGAAGCACCCGACCGCGAGCCCGACGGCATCGTCGAGTCGCCGACGCTGCCCCAACAGGCGTTGCTGTATCGACTCAATGGAGACAAGAACCCGCTGCACTGCGATCCCGACTTTGCGAAGAGTGCCGGTTTCGACATCCCGATCATCCACGGTCTGTGCTCGTACGGCATCGTCTGCAAAGCCGTCGTCGATGGTGCACTCGGCGGCGACGTGACGCAGGTCGCCCGCTACCAGGCGCGCTTCCGGGGCGTGGGTTTCCCGGGTGAGACCTATATGACCAAGTACTGGCGAGAAGGCAATCAGATCCTGATCGAAGCCCATTCGAAAGAGCGGGATGCGATCATCATCTCGAACGCCGCGATCACACTGCGCGGCTGACCGCAGTTCGAGCCGCGTGCGATCGCGCCGTGAGTACGGTGAACTAGAGAACGAACCACCCGGGCCGCGCCAAACTCATCGTTTGGTGCGGCCCGTCGGTTTCGACTTCGCGGACAGGCCCATCATCGCCTTGAAATTCTCGGCATAAGACCGTTCGCGCGGGCCGGTTTCGATCGTATCGCTTGGCAAACGCTGCGCAGCCAGGGGATGGCTTCGAATGGGTCTTCTTGGCGGCCACAAAATCCACGAATGTTGAAAGCGTCCCGCGTATCCCTCGCCCGTGCGTCCATGCCGGGGACGGTGCGCCGGGCTGGCACTGCACACGACCGTCCGTGATCATGTGTTCAACGCGGTCGGGGGGAAGCCTTGTCATTCTTCAAGGGCATCGATGGCGCCTCGGAGCATCCGGGACGGGAGCTGCTGGCGTATACGACGTCCGGCGTCGCATTCGTGATAGCCATCTACGGGTTGAGCCTGCCGCAGCCGGTCATCACGCTTTGGATCATCCCGCTGCCCTTCCTGGCGCTTCGCTGGCCACGCTGGGCGCTCTCCATCGCACTCGCGCTGGTCTTTGCCGGGGGCGTCGCACTGGCGCTGCTCGTCGCGACCGACCCGGTTGCGGAGGTGCGACTGGTCGCTCTTCAGGCCTTCGCGCTTGCCGCGATGATCGCGCTGGTCGTCCGGCTGGTCGCTTCTCGGACCGCGACGCTGGCGTCGCTCGCGAGCGCCGAGGCGCGCCATAGGGTTCTCGTCGAGTCGCTGAATGCGATTCCTTTCGAGGTTGACCTCGCCACGGATCTCTTCCTCTACGTGGGACCGCAGGTCGAACAAGTGCTCGGCTGTCCCGCCTCGGAGTTGATCGATTTCGATTCGTGGGCTGCGATGCTCCACCCCGACGATCGTGAAGAAGCCATTCGCTTCTGCCGCGACGCGGCCGCGAAGGGCGAGGACCACGAGTTCGAGTACCGCATGCTCGTGGCCGGCAGACCCGAGGTCTGGATCCATGACGTTGTCGCGGTGGCCAAAGAGGCCGGGCGCCCGGCGTTCCTGCGGGGGGTCATGATCGACGTGACCGAGAAGCACCGAGCGGCAGAGGAGCGCGACCGGCTGGAGCACCGCGCGCTCGAGGCGCAGCGTCTCGAAAGCCTGGGGATTCTTGCCGGCGGCGTGGCCCATGACTTCAACAACCTGTTGACTCCAATCCTCGCGAATGTGTCCAACGTCCTCGAGACGGCGACGCTGCCCGAGTCCGTGCGTGCGCAGTTGCGCGACGCGGAAGTCGCTGCAGAGGCCGCAGCCGACATCGCGCAGCAGATGCTCGCGTACGCCGGGCGCTCCCGTTCGGCCTTGAGCGCGGAGGATCTGTCGCACATCGTGGCGGACACTGTGCGGCTGCTCTCCGCCGGGATCTCGAAGCAAGCCGCCTTGGAGCTCGAGCTGGCGGAGGGGCCGATCTGGGTCCGTGGTGAGGTCGCACAGCTGCGGCAGGTCGTGATGAACGTGCTCGCTAACGCCGTCGACGCGGTCGAGGCGACGGGAGGCACGGTGTTCGTGAAGACGTTCGTCGAGGCTTCCGAATCCAGGGAGTTAGGCGAACGTGTGACTGGCCCGCCGCTGCCTCCCGGTCCATGCGCAGTGCTCGCGATCCACGATGACGGCGTGGGTATGGACGAAGAGATGCGGCGACAGATGTTCGATCCGTTCTTTTCCGCCAAGCCCAGCGGCCACGGGCTCGGCATGGCTGCGGTACTGGGGATCATCCAATCTCACGGCGGAGCAATCGACGTCACGAGCGCTCCTGGTACAGGAACCTGCGTAAAGGTGTCGCTGCCACTCTGTGAGGCACCGCGCACATCGGAACAAAGCGCGGTGAGCGCTCGGACCGCTGCACCCGACGGCACCTCCTGCGTGTTGGTCGTCGACGACGAGCCCGCCATTCGACGGGCCGTGCGCTACGCGCTCGAGGACAAGGGTTTCCGCGTAGTCGAGGCCGGCGACGGTGAGGAGGCGCTAGCCGTTGTGCGACCCGCTCCGAACGCGTTCGCCGCGGTCGTGCTCGACATGACGATGCCTCGCCTGTCGGGCCGTGAGACACTCTCAGTCCTGCGCCAGCGGGCGCCGGATCTGCCGGTGCTGCTGATGAGCGGCTACTCCGAGGCGGAGTGCAGCCCGGAGGCCGGAACGAACGTCGGCTTCATCGCCAAACCCTTCCGCGCCCGCGAGTTGCAGGCGCACCTCTCCGAACTCCTCGCGAGGCAAGGATCGGAGCCACCCGCACTCGACTGAGATGGCCTAGCCGTCAAAATTGGCGAGAACCTCTGCCTCGGGTTGTACAGCGAAACCCGCATCCACCAACCCGTCATCCACGAAATCCAAGCCGGTTGGATTCGCTCGCGTGATCACCGACTACGCGACCTTTGGGTATCTGGCTGACGTCTTCGTCACCGAACCACACCGCGGACACCTCATTCTGGCCGGATGACGAAACCCTGCTTCGCGTTCTTGTCGAAACCCAGGTTCTCGTAGAATGCGTGTGCCTCTTCTCGGCCCGCGCCCGACAACAGCATCACCTTGTAGCAGTCGGCCGCCCAACAGCGGTCGATGGCTTCGTTCATGACAGCGGCTCCACAACCGCGACGCCGAAAATCGGAGTGCGTGACCACATTTTCGATCACGCCGTAGGGCTTGGCGCTGCGAGTCAGGTTGGGAATGATCGTCACTGTGCACGACGCGACGATGCGACCATCGATCTCTGCACCGAAGTAGAGGTATCGCGGATCGGTGCAGAGTTCATCCCAGACGGCCTCGAGGTGGGTGCGCGAGGGGGGCGGTACGCGATCCCGCGTGAGGTGGTCGTACAACTCGAGCAGCACATTCAGGTCTTCGCGTCGCAGTTGCCGAACCCGCATCGGACGCGAGTCTAATCGATTTCAACCGTCGTGCGATCCCGACGTCACCCGGTGGTAGCCGTCACAGGCCGGTTCGTCAGGGAAACAGCAGAGTCCCGACGATCAGGCTCAGATATCCGATGTGGAACAGCAGCAGAATGTAGTAGGCGAGAAACGCCAGGAAGATTCCGATCACAGCGAGTGGACGCCGGCGCTGCTGCCACAACAACCACGATCCCGCGCCCACCAGACTCAGCTTGACGACGGTGAACACCACGGGCTGATCCCGGACGAGGCTTGCGAGCAACGGGTTCGCTTCGCTTGCCAGGCCTGCTGTTACCCACGTCAGCGTGAAGATGGCATCGAACAGGTTCAGCGTCAGAACGACCTTGACGATGCTCCCGAGCCAGCGAAAGTGCTCGGCGGTGCCGATGCGCGACGCGTCGGCCGATTCGGAAGCTGCGGAAACGGTTTCACTCATTGCAGAGCGACTTATCGACTTGCCCGGTTGCGGGCTTGATCGCGCCGATCGCAAACTCCGTGCGGCAACGCGCACCGGGTGCACCGGAAGCGGCAATTGCCGCGCAGTCCCCCTCGCCCGCGGCGCGAGTCGCCGTTCAACAGTGAAGGGTTACGACTATCGAGTGGATTCACCCGAGCGTGCGGAACAGCACGGCGGCTGCCGAAGCAGCCGATAGCGCCAGTACCAGAGGCCGCACGCCCGCACGGTCTACGACTCCCTGCAGCCCGCTCGCGGCGACGTAACCAAGAATCGTGGCCGGTACCAGAAATGCGGTGAGCCACAGCTCGACGACGCCATATCGCCCGATCACCGCGAGCGCGGCGATCGAGATCGCCGCGCCGGTCACGAACAGCGCAGCGAGTGTCGCGCGCAATCTCGGCCCCCCCTCGCGTTGGTAGAGCAACGCAAGCGGTGGACCTCCGATCGACGAAATCGTGCCCATGAAACCGGAAAGCAAACCAGCGGATGTGGCGTGGCCGCGCGTCGGTGAGGCCTTCACACCCAACATGCTGAGCGCGACGGCGAGCAGTACCAGGCCGGCAAAAATGAGGTTGAATGCCCTGGCGGAGACCATGGTCAGCACAATGGCAGCTGCGATCGTGCCGATCGTGCGACCGATGAACGCGAATCGCAGACCCAACCAATCGATGTGCTCTCGTTCGTGGTAGGCGACCAGGGCTGTCAGTGCGACTCCGGCGGCCATCAGGGGCCCCGGTACCCAGTGCGGGTCGAGCAGCAGCAAGACCGGCGCCGCGATCAGGCCGAGGCCGAAGCCGGCGGCGCCCTGCACCGCGGAGCCGATGAAGACCACCGCGAAGGCGATCGAAAGCCCAGTGGGATCCGTCAGGTCGAACAGGGTCCGACCTCCGCTGTGCCTGCGCCGAGTGGCGTAGATCGAATCATCGCGCGATTCAATGTCGGCTTTCAGTGGTTCCGTTGAACCGGGTCAAGTCTCGATAACGCAGACTCCCCCCGAACAGATCGAGCGCACTCCCGACGGTGAAGTCGAGCCGGCCCCGGGCGAGGGTATCGATTCGCTCGATGTCATCGATGCTTCGGATCCCACCGGCATACGTGGTCGGCAGTGGCGACGCAGCCAACAGCGCCACGAGTGTGGGATCGGGACCAGCCTGTTTCCCTTCGACCGCAACCGCGTGGATCAGAAACTCACAGCAATGTGATGACAGCGCCGCCAGAGATGTTTTTCCGACTTCGAGATCGGTCTCGCTCTGCCAGCGATCGGCCATCACGACGTATCGATCGCCGATTGGCGCACAACTCAAGTCGACTACGAGATGCTCGCGACCCACCTCGGATTCCAGTGCAGCCAGACGCTCCCACGAAAATGCCGCTCCGTCGAACAGATAGGAAGTCGCAATCACGGCAGCCGCGCCTCGCTCCAGCCACGCGGCGGCATTGTTCGGCGCAATGCCTCCGCCAATCTGGAGCCCCCCCGGAAACGCCTGCAGCGCGCTCTCGGCGGCGACTTCGTTGCCGGCGCCCAGCATGATCACGTGTCCACCATCGAGGTTGTCGTCGCGAAACATCTCGGCGAAGTGCGCTGCGGAAACCTCGGTCGAGAAGTTCGTCGCCGGCATCTCACCATCGCGCAGCGTCGAACCGACGATCTGCTTGACGAGGCCACCGTGTAGATCGATACAAGGACGAAATCGCATAGGACACCCATTGGGGCGCGAACCCGCTGACGGATTACGCCAGTGTCAGCCCGAACGTCAGCGCTTCTCCATCGATGCTCACATCGCTCGTGTGAGCACCTTCGATCGGTGCGGCATCGAGCGTGACTTCCACCGCCAATGCTTCACGCGAGAGGTCGTCGATTCGAGGTCGCACCGCGTCGAGCAGCGCTCCAGAGGCCGAAAGCGTCAAGCGGATTCGATCGGTGTACTCGAGGTCGAGTTCTTTGCGGAAGGCCTGCACCCGGTTGAGAACCTCGCGATACACACCCTCGGAGATCAGGTCGGGGGTCAACGTCGTCCCCAGGATCACGACCCCGACGCTTCCGGATGCCGCCGCAAACCCCTCGCGTGCTTCCAGGCTCACACCGATCTCGTCCGGCCCGAGCACCAGGGCCTCGCCTTCGATCGAAAGGGTCACTTCTCCTTCGGCTTCCAGCTGTGCGAGCAGAGCTGCGCCGTCGGTATCGGCCAGGGCCTTTTTCAGCATCGGCATCCGCTTGCCCACGCGCGGCCCGAGTGCCCGGAAATTCGGTCGCACGTTGTAGGTCACGTACTCGTCGGCGTTGGGAACGAAATGCACGTCGCGCACGTTGAGTTCATCGCGAATCAACTCGATCTGGTCTCGCAACGCATCCTGGAGTTCAGGGTCCGCCAACACGAGTTCCACCGACTGCAGAGGTTGACGGACCCGCAACTTCTGCGCGGTTCGCACCTGAAGACCCAGCGAAACCAGGTCGCGCACCGCGCCCATCGATCGAGACAGTTCGAGATCGATGGCCTGCTCGTCGGGCTCGGGGTAGTCGCAGAAGTGAACGCTCTCGTCTTCGGAACCCGGGTACGGCTTGCGGACCAGGTTCTGCCACATCTCTTCGCTCGCAAACGGCAGAAACGGCGCGAGCAATTTCGACAGCGTGACCAGGCATTCGTACAACGTCCAGTGCACGTCGAGCTTGTCGGCATCCAGCCCGGCGGCCCAGAAACGCCGCCTGCAACGCCTCACGTACCAGTTCGACAGCGCATCGACGAGCGTCGTCAAAGCGGTCGCTGCATCGTAGACCCGGAAGTTTTCCATCGCGCGAATGACTTCCGTGTTGGTCAATGCGAGTTCCGACAGGATCCAGCGATCGATCAGTGCACGTTCGCCCATAGCGCGGCGGCCCGCGCGACAATCCTCACGGGACGGATCGAAGCCGTCGATGCCTGCGTAGAGCGTGAAGAACGCATAGATGTTTCGAAGCTTCAACGGCAGCTCGCGCTGTTGAGCGCGGACTCCGCTGAGCGAGTGACGGGTCGGGTTCCACGGCGGGTTCGACGCGAAGAAGAACCAGCGGAACGCATCGGCTCCGGGCGCGGACGCGCTCGGAGCCTCGATCCAGACTTTGTTCGTCGGCGACATGGCCGGAACTTCGCGCGGCATGATTTCGGCTGGATTCGGCACGGGTTCCACAGCGAGTGCCGAGCGGTCTTCTGAACCGATGACGATCACCCGGCGCGCGAGCCCTGCATCGGGCCGCAGCTTCAGATCGAATGTCTGCTCGGTTGCATCGTCACGATAAGCGACGACGGCTGCCTGCTCCCCGCGCAGGTCGAGCCCTTCGTAGTCCTCGCGTGCGATTGCCGCGGTTCCGGGCTCGAGGGCTTCGGCTTCCGAGAGTCCCGCAGACGAATCGACGACCGCGAACTCCAGCCGGACCCGGTCCAGCACGATTTCGGGCGGCGTGTAATTCCCCTTGCTCTTGGATTCTTTCTTGCCGTACCGATCGGCGACGTGGCCCAACACGACCGAGGTCTTGTACGGGTGCGGCAGATCCGCATCATCGAACAACAACGTCGAGATCCAGATCAGCGAGTTGAACCATCCGCGAGTCTGGTCGATGGCTTCGGAGATGAAATCGGCCGGAAAGTTCTTTTCGAACTCCTCCTTGCCGCGATGCGGGTAACCCCACTGTGCAAACGGCATCGCTCCAGAATCGAACCAGGCGTCGATCACCTCGGTCACCCGTCGGTACACACCGGGCTCGCCGGATTTGGTGTACGTGACGTCGTCGATCCACGGTTTGTGGACCCGCAGGTGCGGCGACAGTTCGGGATCGGCCTGCTTGGCTCGATCGTACGCTTCGAATGCGTTCGGGTTCCGCTCGAGGATCTCTGCAACCGAAGCCGGACTGTCCATCTCGCCCGTTTCGTCGTTGATCCAGATGTTGAGCGGCGTTCCCCAGAAACGTTCGCGCGACAGCGCCCAATCGACGTTGTTGCGCAGAAAGTCGCCGAAGCGCCCGTCCCGGATCGTCTCCGGAAGCCAGTTGATCTTTGCATTGTTCGCGAGGGCCTCGTCGATGTGCGCCGATGTGCGGATGTACCAGGCCGGCCGCGCGTACTGGATCAACGGGTCGCTGTCGGACCGCACGCAGTAGGGGTACTCGTGGCGAATCTGTTCGGCGTGCCACAACAGGCCGCGTTCTTTCAGTGCGCGCGTGAGGTCCCGGTCGCAGTCTTTCACCCAGCGCCCCGCGTACGCGGCCTCTGCCACCTCGGGGTCGAAGCCTCCGTCGGGCCGCACCGCGTTGAGCAGCGGAAGCTCGGGCTTCTGCTGCTGCTCGGCGCGCAACAAGTCGAAGTCGATCTCGCCGAACGCGGGCGCGATGTGCACGACTCCGGTTCCGGCGTCGAGTTCGACGAAATCCGCGCCTACCACGCGCCAGAAGTCGAGGTCGGGCTGCTCGCGCTCGAACCAATCGAAGGGAGGCATGTAGCGCTGGCCAATCAACTCGCTACCGGGGAGCGTGCGCACGACGTCGAGCGCGCCGTCCGTCTTCTCTCTCAATACCGGTAGCAGCGCTTCGGCAACGATCAGCTGGCCGTCGCCGTCCCGGACGACCGCGTACTCGACGTCAGCCTTGACGGCCGCCAACGAATTGGACGGTAGTGTCCACGGCGTCGTCGTCCAGACCAGCAGCGCGGTCTCGGGATCCTCTCGAAGCGGGAACCTCACGTAGACCGACGGATCGTCGACCGTCTTGTAGCCCTCGCCCACTTCCGCCGCCGACAGCACGGTACCACCCTGCGCCCACCACCAGACCACCTTGTGGCCGCGATACAGCAGGTCTTTCTTGAACAGCTCCGACAGCGCCCACCACACGCTCTCGACGTAGCTCTCGTGATAGGTCACATACGCGTCGTCGAGATCGAGCCAGAAGCCCAGCTTCTCGGTGAACTGCTGCCATTGCTCGGTGTAGCGGAAGACGTTGTCGAGGCAGCACTTCACGAACGGCTCGATACCGTATTCGACGATCGCGTCCTTGCCGGAGATGCGCAGTTCTTTTTCGACTTCGATTTCGACCGGCAGCCCGTGCGTGTCCCAGCCCGCTCGACGCGGCACGTCGAAACCACGCATCGCCTTGTAGCGCGGGAACACGTCCTTCATGACCCGTGTCAGCGCGCTGCCGTTGTGGGGTAGACCGTTCGCGGTCGGCGGTCCCTCATAGAAGACGAAACGCGGCCCACCTTCCCGCTTCCGCAGCGATCGATCGACGATGTCGTTGTCGGCCCAGAACTGGCGTACGGCGGCTTCGGCAGCCGGGAAGTCGACGACGGGCGCCACGCGGTCGAAGACTGCCGCGTCGGGTCGGCTCGTGGTGGATTTCGGCAGGCTCATGGGGCGCATAGGCTACCATGCGCGTTCCGTTTCGCAGGAGATCC
>JAJDAM010000904.1 GCA_029261905.1 Deltaproteobacteria bacterium | reverse complement strand
TAGCGCGATGGGTACGACGCCGGCGCGATACTTTCAAGAAATCGGCTAGGGGGCGACGATCTTGGCCCCGAGCGGACCGGCGTAGGTACTGCCGCTGCCAGCTAATCGTCCCACCTGGGGCCCAGAGTCGAACTGGGGTCGGTTTGCCAGCCCGCTTCCGTCAGACAAGCACGCCAACCGGGACTCTGTGGGAGCCCTGCGGCCTCGGGGTTCTCGTTGTGTTGGTCGAGCTGTTCTGGCGTCTTTCCAAATCGGCAGCGAGCGTAATCGTCTTTCCACTTCGCATCGGCAGCCTCGGAATCGAAGAGCGACTGACACCCGGTGGCTAGGGCCGGGAGCAATAGGGCCAGGAGCAGGAAGAGCGGGACTGAACGGATCGGGGAAGGCTTCCTGGTTCGCTGCATGGGCTCCTCACCGGGTCGGCTTGGTCTGTGGGGCATCCCAGCGACTCTAACACTCCGATTCGCGAAGCTGAATACGGGGCAGGGTGTGCATCGGCATTACTCCCCCGCGGGGTTGCAGCGTGCGGAAGACCACCGGACACTCGCGAACCTTCGGGTGCGACAGCCGGAAACGGGAGAATCAGTGAGTAGAAATTTTCGCCTGACCGATGACGAGACACGTGCCTACGCAGACGACGGATTCTTCATCCGCGAGTGCGTTTTCGATACCGTCGAAGTCGAGGACTTCCGCGATGCAATCGAGGTGTGCGCCGCCAAAGCGTCCGCAGCCGTCCGACCCGGCGTCGAGGAGTACGAGATCGACGGCAACCGCTACTGCGAAGCGTCGGGATCGACCATTCAATTCGAACATTCGGCGGGGTCCGAAACGGTGCGAGTCATCGAGCCGTTCCATCATCTCGACGAGCGAATCGATCGGGTGATAGATGATCCGCGCTTCGTCGACCCTGCGCGTGACCTGACCGGTGCAGAGCGGATCTCACTGTTTACCTCGAAACTGAACTTGAAACGGCCGCGGGAGGGCTCGCAATTTCAATGGCATCAGGATTCCCCATACTGGGCGCACGCATTTCCGGAAGTGGATCGTCTACCGAATCTGATGCTGGCCCTCGATGACACGAGCGAAGCCAACGGTTGTCTGCGGGTGATCCGTGGCAGTCATCGACAAGGGATGCTGCCAGGGCTCGAGGGGGAGGGCACCCTCGGTCCGCTATTCACCGACCCGAGATATTTCGACGAGGCGTTGAGTGTGCCAGCGGTGATGCCAGCCGGCAGCATGTTGTTCTTTCATCCTTCCACGGTCCACGGCTCGCTGCCGAATCGCTCCGATCAGCCGCGTCGCGTGTTTCTGTTCACCTATCAGCCAGGGGCGCGGCGGCTGTTCAAAGTGGACGTGAAGCGCGAAGCGGGCTGAACGTCGTCGCTAAACCTCGAACCCGTACAACCGCGCGGCGTTGTCGCAAAGGATCTTGCGCTGCGTCGAGGCGGAGAGTCCCTCGAGCTGTGGACTGAGCAGCTCCCGCGAGTCGGGCCAGGTCCCATCGGGGTGCGGGAAATCAGAACCCCACATCACGGTCTCCTCGCCGATTCGGTCGAGGTTCGCGAGCCCGACCGAGTCGACCTGGAACGTCGCGAACATCTGCCCGCGCCAGTAGCTGCTGGGTGGCTTGGGGATCAGATCCTTGAATTGATCCTCCCACTCGAAATCGAGACGTTCGAGTGCGTAGGGAAGCCAGCCTATTCCAGATTCCCCAATGACCACTTTGAGCTCCGGGTGACGCTGCAGGGCACCGCCGAAAATCACCGCCGACATCACGCTCATCATCGGGATCTGAAACGAACTGATGTGCGTAGCCAGCCAAGGCCGATAGTTCTTCGGATCCGAGAGCCAACGACGATCGACGGCTGGACCGACCGTATGGATGTGAACCGGAACACCGGTGTCGTCGGACGCCTGCCAGATGGGCTCCCACTCCTCGTGCCACAGCGGAGTCATGTCGTGGGTCAGGCCGAGTTCGACACCCTTCAAGCCGAGCTTTGCGCAGCGACGGAATTCGTCTGCGCAGGCCGCAGGGTCGCCGGGTGCCAAGCACCCGATACCGGCGAAGCGTCCAGGAACAGCGCGACAGAATTCGCTGAGCCACTCGTTGTAGATGTGGATGACGACCGCTGCGACTTCCGGATCGTTCAAGCGTCCGGCAGCGCCGAGGATGCCGTAGACCACTTCGCCTGCGACTCCGTCGAGATCCTGATCCAACGCGCGCAGTCGGGGATCGGCCGGGCGCATGATGCCCTTCGATTGATCGCGGAACAGGCCCTGTTTGGCCATCCGGTCCGAGCGGTGGATCTCGCCTGGCACATAGGGACGCCCAGCCGAACCCATCCCGCCGTACAGTCCTAGCGATTCCCCCTGGTGGGAGCGCCAGACGCGGTTGCCAGAAGATTCGACGACGCGTGGCATCCGGTCGCGCAACGCACTGGGCGCGTTGTCGATCCACAAGGTTTCCGGCAGCAACGGGAAGTCGATATGGCCATCGGCCGAAATCAACGGGTGATCCATCGGAGTCTCCTCAACGCATCAGTGCGTCAACCACTCGAACTTCTGCGGCTTTCGCTGGGCGCGCGGGTCGATCATGATGTTGACGATGTTCGGCATCGGATCGTTGAGAGCTTCTTTCAATGTCGGCCCGAGTTCCTTGACGGTCGTAACGTAGTAGCCGCGGCCACCGAATGCCTCGATCACTTTTTCGTAGCGGGCATCGATCGTGTAGACGAACGGCGGAGGATTCGCGGGATCGTATTCGCTCAAGCCGCCACCGATGCCATTGTTGTTGATGATGATGAACGTGATCGGCAATCGGAATCGACAGGCGGTCTCGACCTCCATACCGCTGAAACCGAATGCCGAGTCGCCCTCGACACAGACGACCTTCTTTTCCGGATGTGCGACGGCGGCTGCGATCGCGAAACCCAGCCCGACTCCCATGGTTCCGTAGGTACCGGCATCGAGCCGGTGCCGGGCCTCGAAGTTAGGCAGAACGGTTCGCCCGATATCCATCGTGTTGGCGCCTTCGCTGCAGATGATGGTGTCGCGGGAAACCAGATCGCGAATTTCGCGCAGTACGCGGTAGTAGCCCATCGGCTCCGAGTCGTCGTTCAGCATGGCATCGACCGAGGCGACGTTCTTTGAGACCTGCTCGTGCAGTTCGCTGCGCCACGTCGTCTGTTTCGGATAGGACCAGGCCCGGGTTTCGAGGGCGGTGTTGAGTTGCCCCATCACTCGCTGTGCGTCGCCGACGAGCGGTACGGCGGTTGGTACATTCGTCCCGATCTCCTCGGCCGAGATGTCGAGTTGGATGATCTTGACATCCTCCGCGAACCGGGGAGGCAACCCGAAGTGCATGATCCAATTCAACCGGGCGCCAATCAAGAAGACGACATCGGCATTCTGCAGCGCGTGTGACCGGGCGGGCGCGACCGACAGTGGGTGATCGTCGGGGACGACTCCCTTCCCCATCGGCGAGGCCAGAAACGGCAGCTGGGTCTTCTCGAGAAACTCTCGGACTTCGCCCTCGGCTCGCGCGTATGCGGCTCCCTTGCCCACGATGACGAGCGGTCGCTCGGCCGATTTCAGCGTTTCGAGCGCGTTCTCGATGTATTCGGGGTCGGCCAATGATCGCGCCGGTTCAGGGCAGCGATCCAACCAGTTGATCTCCTGTTCGTCGAGGTTGGCGCTGATCAGGTCGTTCGGCAGGTCGAGATACACCGCACCCGGTCGACCGCTGATGCTGGTTCGGACAGCCTTCTCGACGAAAAATGGGATGCGCTGTGCCGACTCGGGACGAGCGGCATACTTCGAGAACGGCCGAGCCGCCTCGATCTGGGGCGTCTCTTGGAATGCGCCGCGTCCATCCTGGTAGCTGTCGTTGGCACCGCCGAGCAGGATCATCGGCCAGCAATTGGACCATGCGTTCGCCAGGCCCGCGATTCCGTGGACCATGCCGGGCCCCGATACCGCAAGGCAAGCACCCGGGCGTCCGGTCAGGTAGCCGATCGCTCCTGCCGCATAGCT
Organism: Deltaproteobacteria bacterium; assembly: GCA_029261905.1. Classification (GTDB taxonomy): domain Bacteria; phylum Myxococcota_A; class UBA9160; order UBA9160; family SMWR01; genus JAJDAM01. The sequence continues at coordinate 6,778 of JAJDAM010000904.1, read as the reverse complement.
GGCGGATTGTTCGTTGCGGAAGCCGAGGTACCGGATCCCCTCTTTCTGCGCAGCAGACGCGATCGGGATCACCGGGAAACCGACGACACCGAACATGTATTCGACGCCTTGTTGCTTGAGGCTACGGGCGATGATTCGAGCACCGCTGATTTCGGACATGGGATTCCTCCGCTTCGGGTCTGGTTGCTGACTATCCGTTTCGTTGATCGATTGCACCCGATGCGCGCAGAGCAGCGAGCTCGTCCGCGCCGAGGCCGAGGTCTCTCTCGACGACTTCTGCCGTGTGTTGGCCCAACAGTGGAGCGGCCTCGAGTGCGACTCTGCTTGCCGACATTCGGATTGGGGATCCGAGTATTTCGACGGTGCCATGTTGTGCGTGATCGATGCTCTCGATGAAGTCGCGTTCGCGCAGGTGCGGGTCCTGAAACAGATCACGGGTGTCGAGAACCGCGCTGCAGGGCACACCGGCTGATGCGATCCGCCGCATCACTTCGTGCTTGTCGTGCAGGCGAGTGAACTTCGCGATCTCCTCGTACAACGCGTCTGCGTTCTCGTTGCGTCCGCGTCCCCGCTCGAAACGGGGGTCCGACGCAAGATCGGGTCGATCGATCGCTTCGCACAGATTCAGCCACATGCGCGAGTTCACGATCATTAAATAAATGTAGTCGTTGGGGCCACCGGGGCTGCAAGGGTAGAGGTTCATCTCGGCCCCGTAGCCATTTCCATTGCGGGCGGCTGCGCGCGTCCCCCACTCCGAACCGTTCGCGATCTGGGTTCGCATGTAGTAGGTCATCGCTTCCTGCATCGAGAGTTCGATCAACTGGCCTTCGCCGGTTCGGAGGCGCTGCACGTACGCGGCCAGGATCGCGATCGCAAGTTGGGTGCCGGTCCCCGAGTCGGCCATGGTCGGACCGGGCCTCATCGGAGGCCCGTCGGGAAGCCCCGTGACACTCATCGCACCCGAGGCGGCTTGCGCGACCATGTCCATACATTTGTAGACCGACTTCGGTCCACTCGTTCCGAAGCCCTTCACACGCGCATAGATCAGTGTCGGATGGATGGCGCGCATCGTATCGTACCCGAGGTCGAGTTTCTCGACGACACCGGGCCCGTAGTTCTCGACGAACACGTCGTAGCGCGGCAGCATGCGCAGCAGCACGTCGCGCCCAGCCGGGTTCTGTAGATCGATTGCGACGCTGCGCTTGTTGCTGTTCCAATTGATGAAATACGGGGAGTCGTCGGAGCTTCCGGTGAAGCGGCGCCCCGGATCCCCCTTGCCGGGCGGTTCGATCTTCACGACATCGGCACCCAGCCAGGCCAGCGCCTGCGTGCAGGCGGTACCCGCTTCCCACTGGGTCATATCGAGGATTCGCAAACCGTCGAGGGCCGGCACGGTTCTCCCTTCATTCGCAGCCTTGAAACTTGCGGTGTCGATCCACTGCAGGTCAGACATTCTACTCGAACTGATGCCCGGGAGGGGGGCCGGAACGGGGGCTTCGCGAGCGGGTGCAAGCAGCACCGCAAGACCCTTCTGGTGTCAGAAACCGCGGAGGATCTGATCGACCCACTTGCCGCCTACGAGTCTGCACGCGTCGCCAAGTGGCTCGATTTCGAACCACGAAATTCGAGCTGATTCGACGTCTGTTGGTCTGTGATCGCGAAATATTCAATCGAGAGGCAGCAGCGGCCGATTTCTCGAGATTCTGGCGAATCCACTTCGATTGTGGCAAGAACGCTGAGGTGCGGGATGAAGAAACTTCCGCAGCGAGCGTCCAATGGGCCATGCCAGGAGGTCCGACATGAATTCGAAAACGACCCGTGCACACGCAATCGCAGCTGTCGCAGCCGCAGGTCTCTTTGCAGCGGCCTGCGCGCCTGGCTACTACGCCAACGACGTCTATTCACCGCCGGGTGACGGCTACTACGACCCCGACTATTCCGGCCCCGATTATTCGGACGGCTCAGAACCCTCCTATTCATACGGCGTGTACGACGTGGCGCCTCCGCCGCCGCTGTATCCGAATGTCACATGGTTCTTCGGTGCGCATCCCCATCCCGACGGTCATCACGAGGGGCGATTCTGTTCGATCAGCGGTGGGCACAACCACGGCTACGATCCGTACAGGAGTCACCGCTACGAGTTCCACGACGGATACTATTTCTGGCTCGGTGATCCGGTGCTCTTCGGTCTGACCCGTGGGGTGTATTCCTTTTTCGGTCATCATCCGCACCCGCACTACTTCGGCAGCTACTGCTACATCAATGGCCGACACCATCACCCCTACTCACCGCGCAGGGGCAACTCCTACAACTACGTTCGCGGTGTTTTCCACTTCAGCGGCACCTTCGGTCGCGACTATCACGAGCACCGCCACCGCTACAACCGAGACGGGTGGAGGCTCGATCTTCGAAATCACGGGTACAACTCTCATCGCGAGTGGGGGAACTATCGCCAAGCCGATCGCAATGGTCGGCGGCGCGAAAATGCTGAGCGTGAACGCCGGGAACAGCGCCGCGAACAGGAAGACCAGCGTCGTCAACAGACTGAGCGACGTCAGCGCGACGAACAACGCCGCGAGCAAGCCGATCGCCAACAGGCAGAGGAGAGTCGTCAGCAAGGCGAACGACGTCGGCGGGAGGACCAGCGCCGCCAGCAGGCCGAACGGCGCGCTGGAGACAAGAGCCGAAAAGACAAGGCCGTACAACGCGAGCGGGACGACCAGCGTCGCCAACAGGCCGACCAGCGCTCACGAGATGACCAGCGTCGAAAGCAGACCGAACAACGCGCACGGGACGATCGCAATCGCCAACAGGCCGACCGGCGAACAAGAGATGACCAGCGTCGAAAGCAGACCGAACAACGCGCACGGGACGATCGCAATCGCCAACAGGCCGACCGGCGCACACGAGATGACCAGAGTCGAAAGCAGACCGAGCAGCGCGCGCGGGACGATCGCAATCGCCAACAGGCCGAACAGCGCACACGAGAGGAGCGCAATCGCCAGCAGGCAGCGCAAAGTCAGGCCACCGACCGTCGCAAGCAATCCGAGAAACGAAAGGCCGACGAGCGTCATCGGGCGGAAGCGGAAGAACTCGCCGCCGAGGAACGCCGTCATCAACAACAAGCAGCACAACAACTGCGCGATGAGCAGCAGCGCATGGACGCGAAGAAGGGCGGAACATCGACCAGCCGAAAGAACTCTCGAAGTAATTCGAACCAACGCACGAAGCGACGGCCGGGCGAAGTGGATGAGGATGGACCGGAGACCGAAAGGAGCCGACAGTGGCGCAAGAATCGCTAGCTCCTGCTCGTAAAATGCCTCGACACGCGCACCAGCGTTCTACGATCCCATCACAATCCATGCCGATGGCATTCTGATACCCTCTCGGACGGCGCCCCTGGTTACCGCCTCTGGTAACCGGGCAGAGGGAACCGCATTGATTCGGGACATCGTCCATCTCAACATCAATGTCACGGACATCGACCGCTCGCTCGCCTTCTACGAACGGCTCGGCTTCCAGACGATGCACGTGTTCGGCGACGAACCCACCGACGATCCGAGCCAGGGAATGAACTTCGGTGGCGGCCACATGCGAGGTGCAGTGATCACCTTGGGTGACCACCCCCGCTGCTGGACGAAGATCGAGCTGATCCAGTGGGTTCGTCCCGCAACCGAGCCGCAGCCCGCTCGAACGACACTTCATGCGGGCGTTTCGCGGATTGCGTTGCGCTGCAAGAATCTGCTTTCGTTCTATCAAGAGTTGAAGGCGGACGGTATCGAGTTCGAGTCGGAACCCAACGAGATCGACATCGTCGGTGCCAAGCGATTCGTGTTGTTTCGCGACCCTGATGGGACCCTGCTCGAATTGATCGAGTTCTAGTTCGGAGACGGTATGTCCCAGCCTGCAGGTTTCGATTACTCGCTGTTCGACGCGGACAACCACTACTACGAGTCAACGGACTGCTTCACTCGCTACATCGAACCCGAATACCGCGACAAGGCCATCTCGTTGCACGAAGGCGAGTCGGGACGCAGGCAGCTGTTCGTCGGCGACAGACCCTTCACGTTTCTGGCCGGTGAAGGATTCGCCGGCGCCGAAGTCGCGAAGGCGGGATCCTTGCGCGAAATGCTTCGCACGATGAAGACCGGTGTCACTTCGGACAGCGCGACCGTTGAGGCGATGCAGCCCGCGTATCAGGACCGAGATGCGCGGCTCGCAAAAATGGACGAGCAGGGAATCGGATCGGCCTTGCTGTTCCCGACGTTGGCCGTGTGCGTCGAACACTTCATGAAAGACGACGTCGAGCAGATGTACGCCAATTTTCATGCGTTCAACCGCTGGCTCGATGACGACTGGGGTTTCAACTACAACGATCGGATTTTTGCTCCGCCTCTAATGAGTCTTCTCGATGTCGATCGGGCGGTCGCCGAGTTGGAGTTCGTGCTTGCGCGCGGCGCGCGGATCGTCGCTTTGCGCCCGGGCCCGGCGTTCGGACGGTCGCCCGCCGACCCGTACTTCGACCGGTTCTGGTCGATTCTGAACGAAGCCCGAGTGCCGGTTGCGTTCCACATCGGGGAGTCGGGGTACAACGAATCGATGTCGGTGCACTGGGGCGAGGAGAAAAACCCTTCGTCGCATCGCCAGTCGGCGTTCCAGTGGAGTTGTTTCTACGGCGATCGACCGATCATCGACACCGTCGCCGCGATGATTTTTCACAACCTCTTCGGCCGCTTTCCCAATGTCAACGTGTTGAGCATAGAAAATGGTTCGCTGTGGGTCCCCTACGCGATGAGCGTGATGGACAAGATGAAGGGTATGGGTCGCAACGGCCCCTGGATCGGCGGCTACGTGAAGGGCAGGCCGAGCGAAGTGCTGAAACGACATGTCTTCGTGTCCCCGTATCACGAAGAGGACATCCCGGGACTGATCGATCGCGTGGGGGTCTCGCAGGTACTGTTCGGTTCGGACTACCCGCATCCGGAAGGGCTTGCAGAGCCGGCTGATTTCGCCGAGTCGATCCCGGATCTCGCGCCGGATCAGCTTCGAATGGTGATGAGAGACAATACCTACGCGCTGATTCATCCCAGCTGACTTGCTGGGTTACCGCACGCCGTCACGAGAGGGTTCGCCATGAGCCAAGCATTCGATCCGGGAGAGCCCAACGCACGATATCCGTTTCCTGCCTATCCCAACGGCTGGGCTCGGGTCGGCCTGACCGACGAACTCGCGGTCGGGCAGGTTTCGCCGATTCGCTACTTCGGCCGGGAATTGGTGCTGTTTCGGACAGAGTCCGGTCACGCGCGGGTGCTCGACGCGCACTGCCGACATCTCGGTGCGCACCTGGGGGTCGGTGGGACGGTCGCCGGCGAGAGCCTTCGTTGTCCGTTTCACGCATGGTGTTGGGACGGCGACGGGAACTGCACCGACATCCCCTACGCGAAACGGATACCGGCGAGCGCGAAGATTGGAGCGTGGCCGGTGTGCGAACGCAACGGATTCATCTTCATCTACTACGATCCGACTCGAAAACGGGGCGAGGCGCCCAGCGACGAGGTGCCCGAAGTTCCCGAGTGCAGCGATCCGGAGTGGAGCCCCTTTTCACGCTTGCGCTGGAAGATCCGCGCGCGCAGTTATGACATGGGGGAAAACGCAGTCGACGATGTGCATTTCCGCTATCTGCACGGTGCCGCATCGATGCCCTCGACGAAACGGAGCGATGTCCGCGGCAGCCGTTCGAACCTTTCGAAGATGAAGTTGGATACGCCGCAGGGCAAGGTCGATGGCTCGATCGAGAGCACGAACGTTCCGGGCATGGGCCTCGTTTATGTGCGCGGTATCTGCGACACCTTGATCGTCATCACGGGGACGCCGATCGATGGCAACTACGTGGACCAGATGTTCAGCTACACCCAGAAAGTCGGACAGGAGGCCACAAGGGCGAAGCTGGGCAAGGCTTTGCTGCGCGACCTCGAAAAACAGATGAACGAAGACATCGTGATGTTCGAACACAAGCGTTATTTCACGAACCCGCTGCTGGTGCCCGAGGACGGACCGATCGCCGACTACCGTCGCCGCGCACGAGCCCAATACCACGGCGACTTCTCGGCGATGGATTCACATGAAGATGGAGCCAGCGAAGCTACGCCGACGTCAGCCAGCGATCCCGGCGAGAGAACGCAACCGTTCGGCGAGCGTGACTTCGACGAACTCGCCAGTTTTCTGCGCGCAACGTTCAAGGCGCGCCGGGTCGAGCGAACAGACGACGCCGGAAGTGGCGAGGTCGAACTGCGACTCTTCGGTCGAGCCGATGCGCTGAAGCATTCACTCGTCTTCGCACGCGCGTGTCTCGACCGGTGTGAGCTCGCGGACCTTCGGGGCTATCTCGCCAAACCTCTGGTCAAGAAAGGAATCGCCGCCGGCGGCGAACAGCCGTACCACGTGCCGAGCGACCTCGTGGGACGTTGACCCACTCGATCTCTACATGCGCCGTGGTGGCGATTCAGCTGGTTGCTCTATCCCTATGCCTATCCCTATGCCCAAGCGCAACTGCGTCCGATCGACCGAACATCTTGTTGATCACGATCGATACCCTCAGGGCGGACCACTGCTCCGCCTACGGCTACGCGAACGACACGACACCGGTCTTGCAGGGACTGGCGAGTGAAGGGGCTCGCTTCGAGACCGCCTATGCGCCGACATCTGAAACAGCACCCAGCCACGCGTCGATCTTCACCGGGCTCTACCCTGTTTCTCATGGCCTGATCAAGAATGGATT